>BEID01000011.1 GCA_002898975.1 bacterium HR27
AAGGGCGACGCATCTTCCCCTCGCTCACCGTGACCGAGAATCTCCTGATCGGTGCACGAGCACCGCGTCCCGACCAGCCGGTCCGCTGGACGCTCGAAGAGATCTACCAGCTGTTCCCGATTCTCAAGGAACGGGGCAAGATCCGCGGGACGCTCCTGAGCGGTGGCGAGCAACAGATGCTCACGATCGCACGCTCGCTCATGACGCAGCCCCTCGTTCTGCTTTGCGACGAGCCTTCGGAAGGTCTCGCACCGGTCATGGTCCAGCGTGTCGGCGAAATCCTGCAGCGGCTCAAGCAGGCAGGTCTCTCGATCTTGCTCGCCGAGCAAAACCTCGATCTCGCTCTTTCGGTGATCGACGTGGCCTACATCATCGAGGAAGGCCGCGTCATTTGGCACGGCCCGAAGCAGGAACTCCTCGCCAACCGCGACCTGCAGGAAACCTACCTCGGCCTGCGCGTGGAGGTCTGACCGGTTCGCGAGGATCAGCCAGCAGCGATCAGGCATGGGCGGGAGCGCCCCGTCGCAGGAATGACCTGCAAGAGGAAGAGACAGCGTGACACGTTTGCGGCTCAGTTTCGCTGCAGCGCCCTACGACCGGATCATGCCGTTGGTCGACGGACGCGTTTCCCCACGGGGGATCGACCTCATCTACCTGCCACAGGTCGTCGAGGAAACGTTCTGGCGCATGGCTCGCTACCAGGAGTACGATGTCGCGGAGTTTTCGCTTTCTTCCTACCTCATCGCTCGTGACCGCGGCGAACCACGCTTGACGGCGGTTCCCGTCTTCCCTTCACGCATGTTCCGTCATTCCGCGATCTACGTGAACACGCACGCTGGGATCCGCGAACCGCGTGACCTCATCGGTCGCCGCGTCGGCATTCCCGAGTACCAGCTCACGGCACTCCTCTGGGTACGTGGCATTCTGGCCGACGACTACGGTGTACGCCCCGAGGATATTGAGTGGTTCGTGGGAGGGGAGGAACGAGCGGGGCGGCGCGAGAAGCTCCCGCTGCACCTCCCTCCCACCGTTCGGCTCCAGGCGATCCCGGAAGGGACGACGCTCAACGACCTCCTGGTGAGCGGTGCGCTCGATGCGCTCATCGCCCCACGGGCTCCATCGGCCTTCCTACACGGACACCCAGCGGTGACACGCCTCTTCCCGAACTACCCGGAAGTCGAAGCCGACTACTATCGCCGGACGCGGATCTTCCCGATCATGCACGTCGTCGTGATCCGCGACGACATCCTGGAACGCTTTCCCTGGGTCGCCCGGAACCTCTACGAGGCATTCGAGCAGGCACGGCAACTGGCGTTCGCCGAACTTCGGCAGACAGCCGCGCTTGCGGCCATGCTGCCCTGGCTTCCGGCCGAACTGGAGCGCACCTGCGCCATTCTCGGCGACGACTACTGGCCGTACGGCGTCGATGCCAACCGACACGTCCTGGAGACAGCGATCCGGTATGCCGTCGAACAGGGGTTGATCCGCCAGCATTTCGCTGTAGAAGAACTCTTCGCCCCCTCCACCCTCGAAGGGTTCGTCATCTAAAGCCGGCGGCGATACCCGACCGGCCAGCCTCGGGTGCTGTCTCCTCCGCGCCCCAACCAGCTTGACGCAGTTCTTCATGACTCAAGCTTTCCGCTATACCGAACTGGCTGCTTGTTCCGTGCGTCATGACCCGCTACGGTAGAGCAGGAACGCCGATCCAGGCCAGGCAAACTGTGACGGGAGGAGAGCCATGCAGGGTTCGCGACGATGGTTCCTGAGGACGCTCGGGATCGGACGAGAACGTGGCCGGTTCATGCGGTGCTCTGTAACGCTGTAGCGGGAGTCGAGTTCGGGAGCGATCGATGAGCGACGTGCGAGAAGTCGTCTCCCTCGGCTGCCGCGTTCTGGCGCTGGAAGGACAGGACGACTACATCTGGGGCCACGTCTCGGCCCGTGACCCGGATGGTCGCGGGGTGTGGATGAAGGCGAGCGGGCGCGGCTTCGAGGAGGTCACCCCCGACGACGTGCTGCTTGTCGGTTGGGACGGGGTCGTCCTGGTAGGATCGGGGAAACGACACTCGGAATACCCGATCCATACCGAAATCATGCTCCGGCGCCCGGACGTCAACGCCGTCGTTCACAGCCATCCGGTGCATGCGCTCGCCTTCGCGTCACTCGGCGTACCGCTTCGGCCGATCAGCCACGAGGCGACTGTCTTCGTACCGCCGGACGTCCCGCGCTTCACGCTCACCGGCGATCTCATCACCACCGCCGACCTCGGCCGGGCCCTGGCTGAGGCGCTCGGTGACCGTCCGGCCATCTTCCTCGTCAATCACGGCATCGTGACCGTGGGACCGGACGTTCCGACCGCCGTCTTTCGCGCGCTCCTCCTGGAACAGGCCTGCCGGAAGCAGCTCCTGGCGATGGCGGCCGGTGGCCCGCACAGCTGGTCGAGCGACGAGGAGGCCCTGGCGAAGCGCGACCACTGCTACAGCCCGCCGCAAGTACAGGCAGCGTGGGAGCTCCTCGTCCGCCGTGTGCGCCGGCAGTGGTCAGACAGCTGAGTCGAACACTGCGTCCAACATACCGGAACGGGAGACCGCACGTCGGTCTCCCGTTTCCTATGCTGAAAGCATGGACGGCTACGCTCCAGGAGAACGGGAAGGAGAACGCGGCGTGACGATCGACTGCCATATTCACGCGATTCCGGAAGGGATGCTCGCCTGGCTTCGTGGCAATGCCGAACGGGCTGATGCGCGCTTCGAACAGCGCGACCCGACCAAGGCCCCATTTCTGGTGGTCGGGGGACGCTGGCCGTTCGAGCTGAAGCCGGTGTTTCACGACCGTGATCTCTTCCTGCGGCAGATGGACGAGGCGGGTGTCGACCGTGCACTCCTCTCGCCGATCCCGCAACTGTTCTTCTACGAGGCCGATCCGGGGCTCGCCGCGGAGGCGGCACGTGCGTACAACGAGGCGCTGCTGGCCTGGCGAACCGCAGCACCCGAGCGGGTCGAACTCCTGGCGACGGTGCCGCTGGGAACACCGGAACAGGCCGCAGCGGAACTCCGCTGGGCGATGGATCGCGGGATGCGCGGTGCGATCATCGGGCCGGGTGTGGGCGAGAAGCTCCTAGGCGATCCTGCCTTCGAACCGTTCTGGCAAGCTGCCGACGAGCGACAGGCGATCGTCTTCCTGCATCCGCTCCTCAGCCGCGATGCGCGACTGGCACGGCCGCAGCTTCCCAACCTGGTCGGCGTGCCCTGGGAGACGACCGTCGCCGCGGCCGACCTCATCTTTGGGGGTGTCCTCGATCGCTACCCGGGCGTCCGCATCCTGCTGGCGCATGGGGGTGGGTACCTGCCGTACCAGATCGGCCGCCTGGAGAAGGGCTACGAAGTGTGGGAAGCAGTCCGACGGCAGCTGGCGGCCCCGCCGAGCGAGTATCTGCGTCGCTTCTGGTACGACACCGTCCTATGGCGGCAGGAGACACTCGGCTACCTGCGAGCCATCGTCGGTCCGGAGTGCATCGTCCCTGGTTCGGACTTCCCCTTCGATCTTTCCGTCTGGCCACCAGTTAGCGCAGGCGAAGGGGAACGGACGCTGGTTTCGGGATAATACAGGACAGCCCACCGACGACTACACTCCACGGAACACACCTCGCTCACTGAGCGGCCCTCTCTCGCATGACCAAGCTCGTGACGATCCGCTCGGTGCTATTCCGGGTGTGTTCGCCCGCTGTGGCGAGCGACCGGGCTACGGATAGCCGATCCAGCAGATGAACGCTGGTTCTCTGCATTGCTGATCGCAGCGATAACCGAAACCGATAACCGATCGCGCAAATCATGCCTTGCGGAAAAGCACCGTTGCGATTACAATCTGCTTGACAGCTAAACTTCCGCCAATTTTGCCGAATCGGAAACACTGGCCAGAGAGTACGGCCGATGGCAAGGGAGGGAGAATGGCGTCGTTACTCGATGCCCTCGTGACAGGGCTCGTCTACGGTGGCGTCTACGCATTGCTCGCCCTCGGGCTGACGCTCCAGTACGGCGTCGCTCGCATTCTCAACCTCGCGTACGGTGACTTCCTCATCGCCGCCGCAGTGTTCGCGACGCTCCTCTATCAACATTACCAGCTCAGTCCGCTCGTCTCGCTCGTTCTGGTGGCTCCCATCAGCTTCCTCGTCCACTTGCTGGTCTACCATCTGGTGTTCGTCCAGCTCGAGCGCCGCAGTGGCTCATGGCGCGCGATGGAGGCATCGAGTATTCTGCTCGCCTTCGGACTCTCCTTCGTCGTCTCCGGTGCGATGCTGGCCATCTTCGGCGGCAAGCTCTTCTCCTACTCGTATCTCCTCGTGCCGGTGCACATCCTCGGGAGCGTCGTGCCAGCCAATCGACTGCTCGCCTTCGTGCTCGCGCTCGTCTTCGGCGGCATCGCGTATCTCCTGCTGGTCCGCACCCGCATCGGTACGGCGATCCGGGCGATCGCGGTCGATCCGGACGGTGCGCCGCTCGCGGGCATCGACGTGCGGCGCTGGGCCGGTATCACCTTCGCCTTCGGCGGCATCATCTGTGCCGCTGGCGGTGTCCTGATCAGCATGTTCCAAACGTTCAACGTGCCGATGGGTGTGTCCTTTACCCTGAAGGCGCTCGTCGTGGTCATCATGGGTGGCGTCGGGAACGCCGTGGGGGCCCTGGTGGCAGGACTCATCCTCGGCGTGACCGAGTCGTTCGTCGCTCGCTACGTGAGCCCAGGCTTGACGCTCGCTGCCGTTTACGGCCTCTTCGTCCTCGCTGTTCTCACGATGCGCACGGGAATTCTCGGGAGGGCACTCCGGTGATGGCATCGATCGCGCGCACGGCGGCTCTGCCGCTTCTCCTGCTGCTGGCTGCGCTGGTACCGTTCAGCAACAACGACTTCTACGTCGCACTCGGCGTCTCGCTCTTGATGTACGCCACGCTCGCGACAGCCTGGGGTGTTTTCGCTGGGCCGACCAAGTACATCAGCCTCGCGACCGCTGCGTTCTTCGGCGTCGGCGCATACACCGTCGGCCTTTTCTACGAGAAGATACCGATGCTGCTCCTGTATCCGCTGGCAGCCATCATCGGCGCTGTTCTGGCCGCCTTCGTCGGCCTGACGACACTTCGCATCCAGGGTATGTACTTCACGATCTTCACGTTCGGCCTGGCCGAATTAATCCGCCAGTTCATGACCTGGTACCAGCGGAACGTGAGTGGTTCGGTCGGTGTGTACATCCTGACGGATATCTCGGCCCGACAGATCTACTGGAGCCTCCTGGTACTTCTCGCTCTCACGTTGCTCGGCAGCTGGCTCCTGAGCCGATCCCGCTGGGGCCTCGCACTGCTCATGATCGGCGAGGACGAACTGGCAGCCCGCCATAGCGGGGTGCGCACGACCGCCGTGAAGGTGATCGCGCTCGCTGTCACCTCGGCGGTGATAGCGGTGGTCGGCGCGATCGTCGCCCCACGCTGGACGTATCTGGATCCGAACATCGCGTTCAACCCGACGCTCTCCTTCATGCGGGCCGTCATCGCGCTCCTCGGTGGGATGCAGCGCTTCTGGGGCCCGCTGGCCGGTGCGATTCCCCTCGTCATCCTGTTCGACCAGCTCAATGCCCGCTACCCGACCAGCTATACCTTGATCCTCGGTCTTCTCTTCATGGTCATCGTCTTCGTGCTGCCGGACGGGATCCTGGGGTTGCTCCCCAAGTTGCAGCGCCTGCGCGCGCCGGCAGCACCGGCGGTGACACCAGCACCAGGCGCCGGAACGCTCAGCGAGCCGGTCACCCCAGCCGCGCCAGCTCGGCAGGCCAGTCCGGGTGTCGACGGAACCAGTGGTGTCGTCACGACAGCCCCCGCCACCGGCACGACACTGCTCGCGGTGCGCGACCTGCGCAAGACGTTCGGCGGTATCGTCGCCGTCGACGGACTCTCGTTCGAGATTCGCGAAGGCGAGGTCTTCGGTATCATCGGCCCCAACGGCTCCGGCAAAACGACCGTCCTCAACCTGATCTCGGGAGTGTACGAACCGGATCGCGGCGAGATCGTCTTTCTGGGGCGGCCGATCACCGGCAAGCCTCCCGAGGAGATCGCCCGACTAGGCATCGCACGCACCTTCCAGCTCGTTCGCATCTACCCCGCGCTGACCTGTCTCGACCACGTGATTCCGGCAGCCCTCTTCGGTGGCCATGCCCGGACACTCATGGAAGCGCGGGATCATGCTGTGCACATCCTCGAGGAGCTGGGCATGGGCGCATTCCTGCATGTCCCGGCCGGTCAGCTCAATTTCATCGATCAGAAGCGACTCGAACTGGCCCGCGCGCTCGCCCTGCGTCCCAAGCTCCTCCTCCTCGACGAGTGGCTCGCCGGCCTCAATCCTTCGGAAATGGTCATCGGCATGGAACTCATCGAGTCGCTGCGCGGCCGTGGCATGACCATCGTCCTGATCGAGCATTTGATGCAAGCGGTGCGCCGGCTCTGCGACCGCTGCATCGTCATGAGCTTCGGCCAGAAAATCGCTGAGGGCGTCCCGGAAGACGTGTTGCGGGATCCGGAAGTCGTTCGCGTCTACCTCGGAGAGGCTGACGATGCTTGAGATCCGCGAACTCACTGTCCACTACGGGTTGCACGAAGCGCTGCACGAGGTCTCGATCGCCGTCGCACCGGGGGAAATCGTCGTCGTACTGGGCGCGAACGGCGCGGGAAAGTCGACGCTCCTCAAGGCGACGATGGGCATGGTGCGACCGACACGGGGCCACGTCACGCTCGATGGGCTCGATCTCACCAGCCTCATCCGTCGCCGCCTGACGCACCAGATCGTCGAGCAGGGGCTGGTGCTCGTCCCGGAACGCGGCGGCACGTTCACCGATCTGACTGTCCAGGAGAACTTGACACTCGGCGCTTTCCCACGGCGCGCCCGGGCGCGCGAGGCCGAGCTGCGCGCGTTCGCGTTGGAGCTGTTCCCTCGTCTCAAAGAGCGACTCCACCAGCGCGTCGGCACCATGAGCGGTGGCGAGCAGCGGATGGTCGCAGTGGCCCGAGCGTTGCTCTCGGCACCACGATTCCTCCTCCTCGACGAACCGACGCTCGGTCTGGCTCCGGTGCTTGCCAAGCAGCTCCTCCGTGTCCTGCCGCAGATCGCGGCCGAGGGGATCGGGATCCTGCTCGTCGAGCAGAACGCCCAGCTGAGCCTCTCGGTCGCCCAGCGTGGAGCCGTGCTCAGCAACGGGCACCTCGTCCATGCGGCGAGCGCGGCCGAACTCCGCGATGACCCTGCGGTTCGCGCAGCGTATCTGGGAAGCGAGTGAGGTCGCGGAAACGAACAGGGCCGCTTCGTGCGCCGCGACACGGTACGTTCAGCATATCGGAACAGCTCGTTGCGCGAGCGATGGTTTTTGATTAAACTGTGATGTCAGTAACACAGAGTATCTTCAGAATTCTCCGCTCTGCCGAAAGGGCGGTACAGGAGTCGACACAGCCGCTGGCACGAGAGGGGGTGTCGAAGAACGTATCCGAAACCTTCCCAGCGCACTCTGCGTTCTGACTCAGAGGTCTCACGCGACTGAAACGGGGAGGAGAAGGTCATGCGCGTTTCACGACGGCACTTTCTCGTGACCGCTGCAGCGTTCGGTGCCTCCGCGCTCCTCGCTGCCTGTGGTGGCGGTGAGGCGACACCGACGCCAGCTCCGCAAGCGACTCCGACGACAGCACCGGCTGGTCAGCAACCGGCCGCGAGCCCGACCCAGGGTGCCGCCCCGGCAGCATCGCCCACAGTCGTCTCGACCCAGCCAACAAAGACGCTGCGCTTCGGGTGCGCCGTGTCACTGAGCGGGCCGCTCGCAGCTGGCGCCGACGTGACGATCGTCGCCAGCTACAAGCTCTGGCAACGGGACGTCAACGAAGCAGGCGGCTTCCAGCTGAGCGATGGTCGCTACATGATCGACATCATCTGGGCCGACGACCAGAGCAATCCGGAAGAGTGCATCCGTCAGACCCAGCGCCTGATCACGCAGGAGAAGGTCGATTTCCTGATCCCGCCGTACTCCACCGGCATCAATCACGCCGTGGCCCCCATCTATCACCAGAACGGGTATCCGCAAGCCGCTGTGGCCACCTGGGTCACCGCAGAAGACGCGCAGCGGTTCCCGTATTTCTTCAGTTTCCTCGGTAATCCAGACGTGTACGCGGTCGACGGCATCGTCGGCCTGCTCAAGTACCTCAACGAGCAGGGCAAGATCGGCAAGCGGATCGCGATGCCGTACGTCGATGCCGAGTTCGCGCTCGACTTTGTCAAGCCGCTGCGCCCGGCCCTCAAGGACGCTGGCTTCGACGTCGTCTACGACCAGGGCTATCCGCAGGACGTGAGCGACCTCCAGTCCGTCGTGACCGAAATCATGCGGCTCGAGCCGGATGCCGTCGTCGGCATCACCTACCCGAACGACACGATGCTCTATGTGCCGCCGATGAAGGTGCTCGGCTTCAACCCGCCGGTTCTGTTCCTCGCCAACGGTCCCAACTACTATTTCTTCTATGGGACCTACGGCGACGATGCCGAGGGAGTCATGGGTCTCGGTGGCATCGACGTGCGCAACCAGCAGATCGTCGATTTGTACAAGCGCTTCGCGGAATTCAACGGACAGGAAGCAGACCGCTGGGGCGGCCACGTCTACTACATGGTCGGCCAGGTGATCCAGCAAGCGTTCGAGCGGGTCGGCAAGGTCGACCGCAAGGCGATCGGCGAGGAGATCAAGAACGGCACCTTCGACACGGTCATGGGGCCGGTCAAGCTCACGAATAACGTCTTCCTCGGACACTGGCTGATCGGCCAGTGGCAGCGCCAGCCGGACGGCAAGCTCGAGTACGTCGCCATCATGCCGCGCGATCGGGCTGCCGCCGAGCCGCTCGTCCCCAAGCCGAACTGGAAGAGCTGATCCGTGCGGGTACCGGGAACCGGGGGACGGGTTCCCGTCCCCCGGTTCTCTTTCTCCTGTTCCGGCAGCATCACACCCGCTCGCGACCGACCTCGTAGTGCACGTTGCGCGCTTCGAAGAAGTTGACGATCTCCGGCACGTCGATCTGTGTCGCCATCCACCGCAGCGGGTTCGGATTGCCGAACGCGATCGGTAACCCAAGTTCTTCCAGGCGCCGGTCAGCGATGTACCGGACATACCCATTGAGCGATTCAGCATCGAGGCCGATGAGCGGCCGCGGCAGGACCGCCCGGTTGTAGGCTTCCTCCAGACGTACCGCCTCGCGAATCAGCTCGCGCAACTCGTGGCCGAACTCGGGTGTCATCAGCTCGGGATGCTCTTCCAGGATCGTCGTGATGAGGTGGATGCCGAACGAGAGGTGCAGCGACTCATCCTTCAGCACCCAGTCAACGATACTGCACAACCCGCGCAAGAGATTGCGCTGGCGGAAGGCCAAGGCTAGGGCAAACCCAGAGTAGAAGAAAATCCCTTCCAGGACGACGAAGTACCCGACGAGATTGCGCACGAGTCGCTGCAGCCCCTCGACCGTCTCGATCTCCGGCGCCACCAGCCAAGCCTCGGTCAAACGCCGCTGGAAGGCTTCCTTGGCTGCGACCGCTGGATGCTCACGGTGCAGGCCGAAGACCCGTTCGCGGTCGAGCGGGAGCGTCTTGATGACGTATTCGAAGGCCATCACATGGTTGGCCTCTTCCCATGCCTGACGGGCCAGGTACAGGCGAGCCTCGGGCGCGGTAACGACCCGATAGAGGCTCAAGAGCAGGTTGGTCGTCACCAGCGACTCCATCGGATTGAAGAAGCCAAGGAACATCTCGACAGCCTGCCGCTCTTCCTCGCTCAGCCGCTCGTGCCAGTCACGCACGTCATCGTGCAGCGGTACTTCCTCCGGGAACCAGGTGTTGTGTTTCGCCTGCTGCACGTGCGCATACGCCCAGGGATGACTGAGCGGAAACAGTTCGACCGCAGCGAGCGGATCACCACCGAGAAGCCTCCGGCCCATCCCGTTCCCCCTTCCCGATCCTACTGGCAGCTCTCGCACCCACTCTCGAGTGCGCAGGCAGCCCCTTCACGCGCCAACACTTCCTGCTCGACTAGTTGCACCCACTGCGGGCGGCGTCGCGCCTTGTTCACCGCGACCGTCGATTGCTCGACCTCCATCCGTGGCCGGACGAAGCAGTAGTAGGTACTCTTGAGGCCCTTCCGCCAGGCAGCGAGATACACCGCGCTCAGCTGGCCAGGTCGATCGGCCGCGTGGTAGAGGTTGCGGCTCACACCCATGTCGACCCACTTCTGCACCCGGGCAGACACCTCAACGTAGGCCTCCGGCGGAATCTGGTACGCGGTCGGGAAGCGCTCCACGAGATCCGGTGGGCAGTCCGGCACGGCACAGAGGTCACCCCGGGCGGCGATCAGATCGGGGAGCAACCGCTCCCACAGCCCCCGACGCTGCAACTCCTCGACCAGCACCGGATTGACCTCGAGGAATTTGCCGGAAAGCGTCTGGCGGCTGAAGACGTTCGCGTAGTAGGGGTCGAGACTCGGCGTCGTCCCAGCGATCAGGGCGATCGTCGCCGTCGGTGCGATCGCCATGACGGCCCCGTTCCGCATACCGCGTCGCACTCGTTCTCGCAGGCCCCCCCAATCGAGTGTCGTCGAACGATCGACGTCCACCGGGAAACCGCGCTCCCGTGCCAGCTCCTCGAGCGTATCGATCGGCAAGACACCATTCGCCCAGCGGGAACGCGCGAACGTGGGGAAGGTGCCACGCTCGTCTGCCAGCTCCGTGCTGGCCAGGATCGCGTGATAGCTCAGGAACTCGGTGACCCGATCGGCCAGTTCCGCCGCTCGCGGATCGGCGTAGGAGAGCCTGCGGCGGGCGAGCAACTCGGCGAACCCCATCAGCCCCAGACCGACCGGCCGGTTGCGCTGGTTGGCGCGCGCTGCCCGCTCCGACGGATAGAGGTTGACGTCGATCACATTGTCGAGCGCTCGCAACGCGAGATGGACGGTCTCGGCCAGTTTCTCCCACTCGAGTTGACCATCCACCGTGCAGTGGCGAGCCAGGTTGACGCTTCCCAAGTTGCAAACCGCGACCTCTTCGTGGCTTGTCGGCAAGAAGATCTCAGTGCAGAGGTTGCTCGAATGGATGACACCGACGCCGCGCAACTGCGAGCGGAGATTCCCGGCGTCCTTGAAGGTGATCCACGGATGGCCGGTCTCCATGAGGCTGGCCAGGATGGCCAACCACAGTTCACGAGCTGGCAGGCGACGCCAGGCCCGCCGGGGGAGGAGACCAGCATCCGCCTGGGCGCAGAGATCACGATAGCGCCGGGCGAACTCCTGTCCGTACAGGTCAGGCAGCTCGGGAGCGACCGCCGGGTCGAAGAGGTACCAGTACTCGTCCGCCTCGACGCGCCGGAAGAACTCGTCGGGCATCCAGAGCGCCGTATTGAGCTGGTGCGTTCGCCGATACGGATCGCCCGCATTGCGGCGCAAGTCGAGGAACGCTTCGACCTCCAGGTGCCACGGTTCCAGGTAGACGCACATCGTCCCACGCCGTCGCCCGCCCTGGCTGATCGAGGCGATCAGCGCGTCGTAGAGGTGGAGGAACGGTATCAACCCGCCGCTCGTCCCGTTGATCCCGCGCACCGGCGCGCCGACCGCACGGATGCGGCTGACCGCGGCACCGATCCCGCCGGCATATTTGGCCAGCATGCCGAACTCGTAGGCCGAACCCAGAATGCTTTCCAG
>BEID01000012.1 GCA_002898975.1 bacterium HR27
CTAACGCGTCGCGGAGTTGTACCGAGTCCTTAATGCCCCTATTCTCATCACCGACCGACGCAGTGCCGAGATGATCAAGTACGCTTCCAATGCGATTCTCGCGACGCGGATCAGCTTCATCAACGAGATCGCCCAGATCTGCGAGCAGGTCGGTGCCGACGTCAAGGTCGTTGCACAGGGAATGGGGTACGATCCGCGCATCGGCCCACTCTTCCTGGAAGCAGGACTCGGCTTCGGTGGCAGCTGCTTTCCCAAAGACGTGCGGGCACTCGCCTACATGGCTGAGGAGGTCGGGTGCCATCCGCAGCTTCTCCACGCGGTTCTCGAGATCAATTACGATCAACGGCGACGCTTCGTGCGCAAGTTGCAGGACCTGCTCGGTGACCTGCACGGTCGGCCAATCGCGTTGTGGGGACTCGCCTTCAAGCAGGATACGGACGATGTCCGGGAATCGCCGGCATTGGACGTTCTCCGCATGCTGTTGCAGCGTGGAGCGATCGTGACCGCTTATGATCCCGCAGCCATCGCCAACGCGGCGCGCGAGGTACCGGACGCACGCTACGTGTCCGATCCGTACGCGGCCGTCGTCGGGGCCGACGCGCTCTTGATCGCCACGCCATGGAACGAGTTCAAGCAGGCTGACCTCCGGCGCGTCCGCTCCTTGATGCGGACGCCGATCATCCTCGACGGCCGGAACATCTACGAGCCCGCCGAGGTGCGTGCCCTCGGGTTCGTCTACGTGGGGGTCGGCCGTGGTCATTGAACCGATCTGGGATCCGGACAAGGCGGGAACGGTCGAGGTCGGAGTCGATGCGATCGAGATCTGGCGCATCCAGCGAGCCGTGGAACGATTCGGCGAACGATTCCTCCGGCGGATTTATACGGAGGCGGAACGGGCGCGCTACGCACACCGTCTTGCAGAACTCGCGGCACGCTTTGCGGCGAAAGAGGCGGTGATGAAGGCGCTCGGTACCGGGGTACGTGGCGTGCGCTGGCGCGACATAGAGGTGCTTCCGAATAGGCGAGGAAAGCCGTTGATCCGGCTCTACGATACGGCGGCAGAACGGGCACGGCAGCTCGGTCTTCGTCACATCGCCGTCTCGCTGACCCACTCGCGAGATCTCGCGATTGCTGTCGTGATTGCCCACTTCGATCCTGAGGAATCGTAGTGTCACGAAAGGGACAGCGATGCTCAAGCTGTGCACTGTCGAAGAAGTCCGGCGTGCAGAGGAGGAAGCCGTCAATCGCGGTATCTCGTACCGCGAACTGATGGCTCGTGCTGGTGCGCAGGTCGCAGTGGCCATCCAGAATCTCGTGAGAGCTCAATCGCACAGTGCAGCACCACGCGCGCTCTTTCTCGTCGGACCCGGAAAGAACGGTGGTGACGGCCTGGTCGCCGCGGCACAGCTCGCGACGAACGGCTGGGAGTGCGCGGTCTGGACCTGGCAGCGGCCCGCAATCGGTGATGTCCCGGTTGACGAGACAGCACTGGAACGCTGTCGCTTCGTGGACACCACTGACCTGGATACGGTGCTCGGCACCGTGGACGTCGTCGTCGATGCAATTTTCGGCATCGGTGGTCGGCCGCGGCTTCCGGACGACCTCGCAGCCGTATTCCAGGCGGCGTACCGGCAGCGTGTGCAGCGAGGGACACTGCTCGTTGCGGTGGATCTGCCATCAGGCATCGACAGTGACACCGGAGCAGCCGACGAGCGGGCTTTTCGTGCCGACCTGACCGTGATGATCGGGTTGCCGAAGATCGGGGCGTATCGTGCCCCGGCGCTCCGGTACACCGGCGTGATCGAACTGGTCGACATCGGATTGGTCAGCCCGCCGGTCTCTGCAGGCGGTATCGGTTTGGTTACGGAAGACGATGTTCGTCATTGGCTGCCGCGGCGTGAGGCGGATACGCACAAGTGGGCGGTCGGCGCTGTGCTGATTGTCGGCGGAGCACCCGGGTACTACGGTGCACCGCGTCTTTCGGCCGCGGCGGCACTCCGGGCGGGTGCCGGCTTGGTCACGCTCGCGGTACCGCGGTCACTCGTACCGGCGATCGCCGCGTCGCTGGCCGAGGTCACGTTCGTGCCAGCACCCGATGGTGACGTGGGTGCAGGAGAGCGCTGGGCCGAACTAGTGCGTGAGGTGCTGCCGCGCTACCGAGTCATGCTGATCGGGCCGGGACTCGGCCAGGATAGGCCTGCCGAAGAATTGGTTCGCGCCGTGCTCGGTATTGGGAAGCAGCGGCGCGGTGCGCTCGGATTCACGCCTGGCGGCGAAACGGCTGGAGCTGGTGTCGCGTCGGCTCGGTTCACTGGCTATGCAGTCATCGATGCCGACGGTTTGAATTGGCTTGCGCGACTCGGTCCCTGGCATGAGGAACTCCGTGAGGCCAGACTCATCCTCACACCGCATCCTGGTGAACTCGCGCGATTGTTGCAGTCGGACGTGGCGGAGGTGGTGCGCGATCCGTGGGGTGCGGCTGCCGAAGCGGCCCAGCAGTTCGGGCAGCATATCGTTATCAAGACCGGTCATGCTGCGCTGGCGACCCCGGAGGGGACAGTGATCGTCACGCCGCACGCTCATGCTGGGCTGGCAACTGCAGGAACTGGGGATGTCCTCGCTGGGGTTATCGCTGGTTTTGCCGCACAAGGCTTGGAGCCGCTCGCCGCAGGCGCGACCGGGTTGTTCGTCGCCAATCGTGCTGCGGTCAGGGCGATCGCACGGCGTGGCACGCTGTCGCTCCTCGCTGCGGACATCGTGGAAGAGCTTCCCGCGGTACTCCGGGCGCTGTACGATCCACGTTGGGCGCCGGAGCAGCTGGTTGCGGAGAGCCGGTAGCGGCGTCCCGGATGGGACAGAGCGAGACGAAGGATGCGAGCGATGGCACAGGAACTCCGTGTTCGGGCACTGATGACCCGGGATGTCGTCGCCATCAGCCCGACCACCTCGGTTGGAGAGATCGCCCGGCTCCTCTGGGAGCACGCCATTTCTGGTGTACCGGTGATCGACGCCGAGCGGCGTGTCGTGGGAATCGTCACGGAATTCGATTTGATCGCACGCGAGGCCAGTTTCAATGCGCCGCTCTACGTCCCGTTTCTCGATGCATTTTTCAAGCTCCCGGGAACCGGAGACGAAACGCAGCTCCGGAAGATTCTCGCGACGACGGCGGCAGAAATCATGTCGTCACCTGCGATCACGATCGGCCCGGACGAGACGATCGAAGCATTAGCGACACTCATGTACCGTCGCCGCGTGAACCCGGTACCGGTCGTGGACGAGGATGGCCGTTTGATCGGGATCGTCTCGCGTTCCGACCTGATCTGGCTGATGACGCTCGAGGAGCGTGGAGAACTGCCCAAACTCCTCGCGAGCCGTTCCGAGACATAAAGCACCCGGTCAGGCCGACTGCTGGAGCTGTTGCCGGAGCGCCTCCACGTCGCGCCGGATAATGAAGGTGCGGCCCGAGTGTTCGTCCCGGACGTACTCGAGTTTCCGCTCGTCCATCCACCGGTAGATAGTCGGGCGCGTGACGCCCAGATCCTGCGCCGCTTTGCCGATGCTGACCAGCTCGCTCGGCTCGTAGGCACGGTACTTGGCTTGCGACAGGAGTCGTCCGAACTCGCTTTCCCAGAAACTGCGGGGCACCGAATAGTCCTCAGCACCGGGTGCCCAGAAGAGAAGTTGCAGAACCAGCTCAATGTTCTCCAGAATACGCTCCCGCCGCTCGCTCAGCTTCCCTTGTGCGACCGCGGCCAGTCGCTGCAGTACCTGCCCGAGCGGGCTGGCACGCAACTCGGCCAGCAGCTCCTCATCGCTCATCTGCACCTGTTCGACCGCGCGGGGTAGGAGGCGCGACATCAGCCGATAGTGGTGGGAGTACAGAAGTCGGAGCGCCTCGTCGATCACCCGCTGGTAATCCAGTGTCTGGGAGTCCACGGGGCCTCCTCTCGCCCTGCGAACGGACTACCGGTGTACGTACCCATTGTACGGAGACCGTCCGCTGCCGTCAATAGATGCTTCTCACAGGTCGACTGCGGAAAGAAGGTTCGCATCCGAGTGTGCCAAGGAGGCACACGAGCCTTACGATAACTGCACGCTCGTCAGGCAGAGCTCACTCTCGGGTTGTGACTTCCCTGGGTGACCACCGGTAGAGGCCGCGTGCCGGCAAAGGTGTGATCGGGACGAGCCGATCGGGTGCGAGACCACGCTCCACGCAGGCACGTGCGAGGTCCGGGCGGTTGTTTTCTTCGGAGAGGTGGGCCAGCCAGAGTGCCTCGAGCCGCGAGCTGCACAGTCCAGCCGCGGCGGCGGCATCGTCGTTGCTGAGGTGTCCGTGGCGAGAGGCGATGCGACGCTTCAGCCACAACGGATACGGGCCGCTGTCGAGAAGCTGCCGATCATGATTGGCTTCCACGATCGCGAAAGTGACCTGCTGGAGCGTTGCTGTTACGTCCAACGTGAGCGAACCGAGATCGGTGAAGAAGGCTACGCTGGCCTTGTCAGTGACGATGTGGAGCCCGATCGGCTCGTTGGCATCGTGCGGAACGGGGATCGCGCGAAGAGCGAGTTCACCGATCTCGATCCAGTCTCCCGGGCGCAGCACGACTTCATGAGCGGCGTCGAGCCGCAGCGCCTGCAGCGTGCCTGCCGTCGCGACCACGGGGCAGGATTGCCAGCGGAGGAGACCAGCGAGTCCGCGGATGTGGTCGGCGTGCTCGTGTGTCACGAGGATCGCGGCGAGCTGGTGGTCAGCGATACCACAGCGCAGCAGGCTTTCGCGGAGATATCGTGGCGAAAAGCCAGCATCGACGAGGACGCTCGTGCGGGAGGTGCGGAAGAGAAACGCATTGCCGCGACTACTGCTACCGAACGAGATGATTTCCACCATCGCGCTCTCCGAACAATGCACGACCGATGCGCACGAGCGTTGCACCTTCCTCCACAGCGATCGGGAAGTCGTTCGTCATCCCCATCGAGAGTTCAGGCAGGGAGATACCGAATCGTTGCTCCAAATCGTCACGCAACCGACGAAGTTGGCGGAAGACCGGGCGGACGTCCTCGGCATGCGCAGTGAGGGGAGCGATCGTCATCAGGCCGCGAAGATCGAGATGGACTGAGGCAAGCACGGCCTCGACGAGTGACGGCGCTTCCTCGGGAGTACAGCCGTGCTTTTGCGGTTCCCGTGCGACGTTGACCTGGATGAGGACCGGCATGCGACGCCCGAGACGCTCGCACCGACGTTCGAGTTCGTGGACGAGCGGCAAGCGGTCGACGGAATGGATCATCGAAAAGAGACGAACAGCAATACGCACCTTGTTCGTCTGGAGATGGCCGATCAGGTGCAGGGCAGCATCGCTGGGGAGTGGTACGTTTCCGAACTTTTCCTGAGCTTCCTGTACGCGGTTCTCGCCGAAGATGCGAAGTCCCAGCTGATAGGCCAGATCGATGAGCGGCCGCTCCATGCCTTTGGTCACCGCCACGATGCGAACAGCGCGTGGATCGCGACCGGAGCGTTCGGCTGCTTGAGCGATCGCGCATTGCACCCGTTGGATTCGGGTCGCCAACTCCTCTGCCGTGAGCATCGTCTAGGTTGCCTCCTCCGGGAGTGCGATGACCGCCGCTTGCGCGCCCGCGCGCGGCCCGTCGGCGCGATAGGAGAACCACTCGCTCGAACGGCAACGGGTGCAGACCCTGCTGACCTCGATGTGGTCCCGAGGTACGCCAGCCTTTTCGAACACGTACGAGTTCGCGCTCCACAGGTCGAAGTGCACGGCCCGGCCATTGCGGACGAGTGCACCAGCGGGGTCTCCTGGCGCCGTCTTCAGCCAGGCCTCGAGTACGTCCTCGCCGACCTCATAGCAGCAGGGGCCAATCGATGGTCCCAGGACGACCTGCAAGCGCTCCGGTCGCTGGCCGAGCTGGTCGAGGAGAACGGTCAGGACCCGCTCGACGATACCGCGCACCGTACCTCGCCAGCCTGCGTGGATGGCCGCGACCGCCGGAATATCGGGAGCGTAGACGAGAATGGGGACACAATCGGCGCACTGGACCGCGACCGGAACACCGGGCTCGCACGTGATCAATGCATCGGTCTCGCGCAGTGCACTCTCCGGTGTCTCCGCGCCACGACCTGCTTCCGCCGCCGTCACGAGCGCGACGCGATCGCCATGTACCTGGTGAGGGAAGGCCGTTTTCGAGAGCAGCATACCGAGGCGAGTCCACCAGATACGGCGATTGTCGAGTGCTGCTTCTTTGCCGACCGTCCAGCTGGTCGCTCCATCGCCGGGAAGACACGGATCGCGTCGCGTGAACCCGTGCGGTACACCGAGCGCGCACAAGATCCGACTGCGATACGGCTGAACCGACATGCGGCGTCCTTCGTGTCCGTCACGTCTCCGGGCCGAGAGCCGGCACACCTGTCGTGTCCCGCGTTGCAGCGTAGCGCACGCTGCAGGAGAGCGGCAAGCCAGCTCGATCGGGTTACCAGTGCGACGTCATGCCCGCTGGTGGACAAGTCCGACGAACTCGCGGGCTCATGGAAGCAGCGTGCGACGAGCGCAGCGTGCATCGCGCGACAACGGCTGGATTGGCCAGGAAAGGCGTAAGGTGCCGGAACTGGTAGCATGAGACGCCAATGTACTGGGCGTCTGTGGCCCGCAATTTTTGCGCATAAGGTTTCTTATGCGTATTTCTCCGTAGACAGCGCCAGGGCCGTGGCCGGCCAGTCTCCCTAGCGAACCTGTTCCGCACTGCGGGCCGGCGTTCTCGGTGCTCGGGCTCTGCCGCGTTGACAGCTTGCAAGCCAGCACTCCGGTATACGGTGGTGCATCGCGCGGCGACGAACCGCGACGGAGACTTGTCGTGCCGGAGGCCGTCACGGATGACTGCAGGTGCCTATCCGTCCGTCTGAGGATCCGCGGTCGCGGCAACATGTCCGCATACTGCTCCTGGTCACCTTAACGCCGCGACTGCCTCCTTCGCGTAACGGTGCGCCCAGCGGGTCGGCTCCGGAAGGCGGTAGCGACTCAGGCGAAGTGTCCAGAGAATTGCCTCAGCAAGCGTGATACGGTGCCCCACGGAAACGATGAGCGGTTTGGTATTCGGGCGCGTACGAAGTGTGGCACCGATGACAGTACCGTCAGCGATGAGTGGACTCCAGGCACCCCGCTCGTTGGGCGGTTCCTGGTATCGCCCGTAGAGACGAGATTTCGCTGCGCCGATCGTCGGTAGGTCGAGGAGGACACCGACATGGCTCGCCAGCCCGCAACCGCGCGGATGTGCCCGCCCTTGCCCATCCAGAACGAGCAAGTCCGGTGGGCGCGAAAGTCCTCGTATCGCCTCGAGAAGTGCAGGAGCCTCGCGGAAGCTGAGAAAACCGGGAATGTACGGGAATGCAATCTGGGTACGAACGGTGACGCGTTCGACTTCACGAAGAGGGAGTGGTCGGACATCCTGATCATCCATTGGCTGGTCGAGGGTCTCTTGCAATACCGCGACCGCGATAGCGATGTCGTTACGCAGATGAACATCCGCGCCCGCGACGAAACGCGGTGGGCGTGTCAGGGGGCACTCGATGACCTTCGCCGCGAGTTCACGCTGCAAGTCGGCGAGACGCTCGAGTTCCTCGGCGCTTATGCCCTCGGGTACTGTCCCCCTGTGCCACCTGTGCCGGCGGTCACCCATCGAAACAGACCCCCGGTTCCAGGCGCAAGCCGCGCCACCAATCCAAACCTGGCATCGCTTGCTTCCCTTCCGGATGGACGATTTCGAGTGCGAGCGCTCCACGTCCCGTCGCGACGAGCAGCGCCTCGCGCGTCGCGGTGAGACAGCCTGGAGGAAGAGCGTGCGGAGTTTCAACGACGCGGGCCCGTACGATGCGCAGACTACGGCCAGCGATCGTGGTCCATGCCCCGGGCCATGGTTGCATCGCACGCACCTGGCGCTCGATCTCCTCGGCTGACCGTGTCCAATCGATCCTTCCGTCTTCTTTTCGGAGTGGCCGCGTGTAGGTCGCGTACCGTTCATCCTGCGGTGTCGGGACGAGGTTCCCCGCGACCCACTGGCGAATCGTGTCCGGCAGGAGATCTGCTGCCATCATCGCCAGGCGCTCACCGAGAGTGGCAGCTGTGTCGTCCGGGCGAATCGCGACCGTAACCTGGCGCAGGATCGGTCCGGCATCGAGTTCCGGGGTGAGCAGGATGATCGAGACCCCGGTTACTGGATCGCCGTTCAAGATGGCCGCTTGGATCGGGCTCGCCCCGCGGTATTTCGGGAGCAACGACGGATGCACGTTGAGGAATCCATGGGCAGGAAGATCGAGGAGCGTCCGAGGTATGTACTCACCGTAGGCAACGACCACGCCGACGGTCGGTTCGGCCTCGCGCAGGCAGTTCAGGAGCTCGGGATCACGAGGCGTCTCAGGTTGCAGTACTGGCAAGCCGAGTTCGAGGGCTCGTTGCTTGACCGGAGAGGGGCGTAGTTGTCGCCCCCGACCGGCTGGCCGGTCCGGTTGGGTAACCACGAACGCGATCTCGAAGTCGGGCTCGGCGGCAAGACGCTCCAGCGATGGCACCGCGAACGCGGGTGTCCCGAAGAAGATGATGCGTAACGTCGGTACGTGGTGCCCGAGCATGGAAGCGCTCCCTCGTTCGCATGCAACGCTACCATCTCGGTGCTCTCTCGGGCATCATTGGCTGGGCGGCAGGCGTGCTATGACGAGGTACATCGAAGCCGACATCGCGCGCGAGGCGCAGAGACGGAGGAACCACCGCGGCCCGAGCGTTCTCTGGGCTCTCGGCCTTTTCCTCGTCCTCGCTGTCGCATTGGGCCTGCGCTTGTACGGCATCGACTGGGATCGCGGATATCTTCTCCACCCGGACGAACGCTTCCAGTTGATCGTCGCGGTCGACCGCATCCGATCTCCCGACTCGCTCGCTGAACTCTTTTCTGTATCGACCAGCCCCTGGAATCCTCGACGCATCGGTGAAGATGGTCGCCCCCAGGCGTTCGCCTACGGTGCGCTGCCGCTGTACGTGCTGGAAGCCGGAAGCTGGCTGTACGATCACGGCCGTGCTGCACTCGGTCTCGTATCGGACTCGTCGGACCAGTATCGCCAGCTCGCCTACCGTGGACGGCTCCTCACCGCGCTCGTCGATGTCATCGGCATCGTGCTGGCGATGGCACTGGCCAGCCGGCTGCGTGGACGTCCTGCTGCGCTGGTGACTGGTCTCCTCCTCGCCGGGAGCGTGCTCGCGATCCAGCAAGCGCACTTCTTCGTCGTCGATCCCTGGGCGGCAACGTTCGGAATAGCCACACTGTGGTCGTGCGTGAACCTGGCGCGCTCGGGAACACGACGATGGGCAGCACTGACCGGTGTCCTGTTCGCTGCTGCACTGGCCTGCAAGGCCAGTATGTGGCCGCTGGCCGTACCGATCGCGCTCGCGCTCGGCTGGCGCGGTTCTCTAGCGTACCGCACTGACTCGGGCTCACCGCCACTCGGAACGATCTTTCGTCGCTCTCCTTGGCCTGTCGTGCTCGTATCCACTGTTCTCGCATTCGCATTCTTCGAACCGTATAGTGTCGCCGATCCTGTTCCCATGGTCCACGATATCCTGCGCGAATGGCAGATCGCGCGAGGCGAACTCGATGTCCCGTACACGCGACAATACGTGGGCACGGTGCCAGTCGTCTACCAGATCGTGCAGCTCGCGCGCTGGGGAATCGGGCCCGTCTTCACGCTGCTGGCCACGCTCGCTTCGGTCGGCGCGCTCATCTCCGCGGTGCGCGTCCTCGCCAGGAGCCGCGCGGGATACGGTCGCTTGCAACTGCGAGTCGAGCGTGACCAAGTACTCGTCCGCCTCTTGCTGATCGCGTGGATGGTCGCCTATACGCTCACGGCGTGGACAAGCGAGACGAAGTACCTGCGCTACTCGCTGCCGCTTCTCGCGCCGGTCGCTGTCCTGACGAGCGACTGGTTGATCGGTGGGTGGCAAACGGCTCGGCGACGAGCTGGACAACTCCTGCACTACACGCTCACCGCTCTCGTTCTCGTTCAGGTGCTCGTCTGGGCCCTGGCGTTCAGCTCGATTTACCGCCACGAGCATACGCGGATCCGCGCATCGGAGTGGATTTACGCCAATATTCCCCCTGGCGCGACGCTCGGAGTCGAGCACTGGGACGACCGGCTGCCGCTGTCACTGCCTGGTCTACTGCCCGACCAGCGCTACCGTTTCGTGAGTCTCGAGTGGTACGACGACCGTACGCCGGAAGAAGCGCTCGCCTATCTCCGCGAAAAGCTGGCGCAAGTCGACTACATCGTCCTCTCGTCGGATCGTTTGGCAGGGTCGATCCCTCGCTTGCCCTGGCGTTATCCGGTGACGAGCGAGTATTACCGTTTGCTCGAGAGCGGTGCGCTGGGCTTCCGACTCGTGTACGAGGGTCGAGTCGAGTCTCGTTTCGGGCCGCTGCACCTGGACGATTATGGTGCCGACGAGAGCTTCACTGTCTACGATCATCCTCGCGTTCGCATCTACCAGAAGGTCCGCGATCTGACCGATGACGAACTGCGGTCGCTGTTCGCGTGGGCGCTCGAGCAGCCGTACGCACCCCAAAGAGAACGCCCTGCTGTGTACAAGCAGCTGCTCGGCGTGTCAGTGGATACGCTCGTCCCAGCACGCGATATGGGTTGGGCTGACCGGTGGCTCTCGGCTGACGGAGCAGCGGTCGTCTGGTGGATGATACTGTTGTTCGTGCTGCTAGCGGTCGGATTCCCACTGGCGGTGACTCTGGCCCCACGGTTTCCCGACCGCGGCGTCGGGTTCGCGCGGCCTCTCGCGTTACTCGTGGTCGCCTATCCGGTGTGGCTGCTGGCCAGCTGGCGCGTGTTCCCCTTCGAACTTCCGACGATCCTCCTGTCGCTGACGGTCGTCGCTGCGCTCGCGTGGTGGTTCGGCTGGCGCTCCGTGCGGACCGTCTCGTGGCGCCGATGCCTCGCGACAGTCGTGGCGAGCGAACTTGCCTTCTGGCTCGCTTTCGGCTTCTTCCTGTTCTTGCGCTGGCGCTACCCCGATCTCTGGCATCCGTACCTGGGCGGCGAAAAGCCGATGGAACTGGCGTATACCAACGCCACCGCGCGCAGCCGTTGGATGCCCCCGTACGATCCGTGGTTCGCTGACGGGGTACAGAACTATTACTACTACGGCTTCTTCCTGGCAGCCTTGCTGTGGAAGCTGAGCGGCATTCTCCCGGAACGAGCCTTTCAGCTCAGCGTGGCTACGTTCGCTGGACTCGTCGCGAGTGTCGTCGCTTCGCTCGGCATGGAGCTCGCCCGGCGGGTGGTTGGCGAGCGAGCCCAAGCACAGCGCTGGATCCTGTTCGGCGGCGCTGGTACGGTCTGGTGGGTGCTCTTTGCCGGAAATCTCGATCCGTTGCTGCAAGTCCTGCTCCGGCGCTCGCTGGATATCGATTTCTGGCAGAGTTCTCGTGTCGTCACGCATGCCATTACCGAGTTCCCCTATTTCTCGTTTCTTTTCGCGGACCTCCATCCTCACGTCCTGGCCCTGCCGTTCTGGCTGACGGCGGTCGCGCTCGCCCTGGCAGCCCATGATGACGCGCTGGTTGCGTGGTCGGCGCGCAGCCTGGTGTGGCTCGCCCTCACCTTCTGTGCTGCGAGCGCTG
>BEID01000013.1 GCA_002898975.1 bacterium HR27
GGAAGGAGTGCGTGCGGTGCTCGCGGCTCACCCCTTCTTCGTCTGGTTCCCCTGCCGGTCGTACGCGGAGTGGAATGCCCACGTCGCTCAGCTCGAACGCATGCTTTGCCGGCTCGTCCCAACGTTCCAGCGTCTCCTCTACCCGCGGTGGGCCAACGAGCCTGCCGACGCCAACAGCGTCGTCTTTCACCTCGGCGCCGCCGTCATCGTCGTCGAGCACCCGAATCGGCTCGGATGGTACGTGCTCGATACGGATGAAGAACACTGGGTATTTGTCGGCTCCAAACACCTCCATCCCATGCCGGATCAGCCTGGCGGGCTCGTCTGGGTGTTGGAGGATGACACGCAGGAACTCCTTGTCTGTCCGCCTGGTGAGGAGAACAACCGCATCCCGCTCCGGGACTCCTTCCCTGAGGGACTCGCGGCGTTCCTGGGGCACCTCCTTCCCGGTGCCACGCGGTTGCACATCCACGTTGGACCAGACGAGTTCCTCGGAGAACCAATCGCAAGCTGGCGCATTCCGTACCGCGAGCCGGACGTCGCCGCCAACCTCTCCTTCGTGGTGGAAATGGCGCCCTCAAGCGTGCACGGCCTCGTGGTGACGGGCGAGATAACACCCGGAACGTCTGTGACCCTCCGTGGATCTATGTACCACTGGACCTCGTTCGATTGGGAGCAGCGTGTTTTTGCCCCAGCCCCCGTGCTCGAGGCACGCGTCCTTGGCTTTGTGTGGTGTGACCATAACTGGACGCTCACCCCACCCCAGTGGGAAGCTGGATCCGTCGCGCTGCTTGCCCAACCCCTGGGAGACACAACACGGTTGACTGCCTTTGGCGACGTGGTCGCTGGCCCACTCGTAGCAGCGGCGTTGGATCCCGTGCTCGCCCGCGAACTCGACGCCGAGCGTCGGTGGAGTGCCCCTGTGCTCCTCCCCGTGCTCTCGGGCGGAGGCGAGCCGCTCACTGGGCAAGCGAGCCACGCGGTTGCCTACCGCTCGGTCCCCGCCTACTGGCCGCACTGGACGCAGACGCTCGTGGAACTCTACCCACGGTACCTCGCCGGTGAGCTGACCATCGAGGGCGTTGCACGCGTCATCCGGGAGAAGCACCCCGAGTTCATGGGGGATGGCGGGTACCTCTTGAAGTGGCGGCACAGCCAGGCGAGGAAGGATCCCACGCTCGTCGAACAACTCCTCCCCATGAAGTATCCGGACCGAGCCACCGCGATCCGTCGTGCGCGCCGGCAATATCGCTAATTGCGATATCGGCGACATCCACGCGACATTGAACGCGACATTGGCGCGTCCGTACGCTCTCTTTAGTTCACGGATTGACGAGCGCAAGGAGGACGCGCCATGCCCACTACTAATGTACGACCTGCTACTTTGTCGGTTGCCGAAGCCGCCCGCCTGCTCGGGGTGGGTCGCTCGCTCGCCTACGAATTGTCCCGGTGGCGCGGCGAACTCGCTCCCGGCGTTCCGGTCGTCCGGGTCGGCGGTCGTCGGTACCGGGTACCAACGAAAGCACTCGCGGAAGTCCTGGGGTTGAGAGAGGAAGAACTCTGGAAGCGGCTGGGGGTCGAACAATGACCGCGCCCCAGCCAACTTCCGGGTCGGCGGCACACCCGCAACGCCTTGCTGACAGCACCAGCATACGTTGCTGGTTTTGCGGCGCTTCGATCGAGCCGATCGAAGCCTGGGTCGACGGCGAGCAATGGTGGCGCTGCCCGCACTGCGGCGCACTGCTCGAACGTAAGGTAGGGGGTGCGCGGTGAGCACCCCCCGCCCCACTGCACCTGTTTCCGCGACCACGCTCCGTGACGTGCTCTTCGAGTATACCCGCCGCGGCTGGCGGCCGCTCCTACTCGAGCCGGGCTCGAAGCAGACGTTCGAGCGCGGCTGGTCGAGCGACCCGCCCGACCTCGACGCGCTCCTCACCCGGCTGGACGGTCGTCTCTGGAACGTTGGTCTTCTCCTCGGCCCGATGAGCAACGGGCTGGTTGATCTCGACCTTGACTGTCCTGAAGCGCTTACCCTCGCCGACAGCTTCCTGCCACCGACGGATGCCGTCTTCGGTCGGTCGTCGAAACCCCGTGCGCACCGGCTCTACCGCTGCGACCCCGTGCCACCCTCGGCCGCCTATCGGGACGTTGATGGCACCATGCTCGTGGAACTCCGTGCCGACAGACGCCTCACCATGGTGCCGCCGAGCGTCCACCCCTCCGGCGAGCCGGTCACCTGGCACGCGGACGGTGCGCCAGCACAGGTCGACCCGGCGCGGCTGGCCGAGTCGGTGAGACGGCTGGCAGCTGCGGCACTCCTCGCCCGGCACTGGCCAACGCCAGGCGCCCGCCAGGAGGCGGCACTCGCGCTCGCTGGTGGTCTCGCCCGGCTCGGCTGGGGTGAGGACGCGATCGCCGCCTTCATCCTGGCCGTTGCCCAGGCCGCCCAGGACGAAGAAGCGGACAAGCGTGCAGCCGCCGGCCGCGACACCGTGGCCAAACAGCGCGCAGGCGAACCGACGACCGGCTGGCAGCGCCTGAGCGAGCTCGTCGAGCCTCGTGTCGTCAAGCTGGTACGCCGGTGGCTCGAGCCGCCGGTGCGGCGGGTGGGTCCATATGCGTTTACGGACCGGGGCATCGTGTTCGTTCGCGAGTCCGCGCACGGCTTCGAAGAACGGCCCCTCGCAAATTTCACTGCGGAGATCGAAGACGTGCTCGTCGCGGACGACGGCGTCGAGACGCGCCGGTTCTTCGTCCTGCGCGGCCGCGTCGGCGAGCGTGAACTTCCACCCCTGCGCGTCCCGGCCGAGAAGTTCGCCAGCATGACTTGGGCCATGGAGTGGGCACCGCTCGCCGTCCTCCACGCTGGCCAGGCGACCCGCGACCGCGTGCGCGAGGCGATCCAGCTGGCCTCCCTCGACGCGCCAGAACGTCGGGTGTTCACGCACAGCGGCTGGCGCCTGCTCGACGGCCGCTGGTGCTTCCTCCACGCCGGTGGCGCACTCGACGCGAACGGACCTGTCGAGGGTGTGCAGGTCGAGCTGCCCGATGAACTCGCCCGCTACACGGTCGCTGCCCCACCGGACCGTGCAACCCTCGAGGCGGCTGTCCGTTTCGTCTGGGATACCCTGCCGACCGTCACGCCAACCGCTTACGCCGCGCTGTTCGGTGCGCTGACCACCGCGCCGCTGACCACGCTCATCGATGTCGACGCCTGCCTCTGGTGCGTTGGCCAGACCGGCCTCTTCAAGACCTCGGTCGTCAGTGTGCTCCTGAACCTCTACGGCGCGTTCCCCCCGACCACGGCACCGGCCAGTTTCGAGTCCACCGCGAACTACTTGGAGAAAATTGCGTTTCTCGCGAAGGACCTGCCGCTGCTCGTCGACGACGTGCGTCCCCCGCAGACCGCTGCCGAAGCAGCGGAGTGGCGGCGGAAGATCGAGCGCCTCGTGCGCGCCGTCGGGAACCGTGCCGGTCGGGGCCGCATGGCCGGCGATACGAGCCTGCTCCACGGCACGCCGCCACGGAGTTTCGTGGTCGTCACCGCGGAAGATGACCCCGCGGGGAGCTCGACCGTCGGCAGGACGCTGATCGTCCGGTTCGCTCCCGGCACGGTCGATACCGGCACGCTCGCCGCCTGGCAACGCGATCCGACACCGCTCCAGCTCGCCGGTGCGGGGTACCTGCAGTTCCTCGCGACGCTCCTCGACCAGCGCGGACCAGCGGCCTTCCGGGCGCTGCGGGATCAGCAGCGCATCCCCCAACTCCCCGCGGGGGTGCACCCGCGGCTTCCGCAGACGCTCCGGCACCTCCTCACCGGCTGGACCCTCTTCGCGTGGTTCGCGACGCAGTCCGGTGCCGTCCCCGAGGAGGAGGCCGAGCAGCGGCTCGCTGCCGTCGCAGAGCAGCTCGTGCACCACGCCGTCGAGACCGCGGCGGCCGTCCGTGCGGAGCGCCCGAGCCACCGGTTCGTGCTGGCGCTCGGTGATCTCCTGGCGAGCCGTCGCGCCCACCTCGACGGTCGCGCGGGAACCGCACCACCCGACGCTGAAGCGCTGGGATGGGTGCGTGGTGAGGATGGTACCCTGTACCCACGCGGGGAACGGATCGGCTGGGCCGACGACGTCGGACTCTACCTCATCCCCGCTGCCGCGCACGCCCAGGTGCGCAAGCTCCTCCACGAGCGGGGGGAGACCTTTGCTGTCTCCAGTCGCACGCTGCTCGAGGCTTTGGCGCGAGACCGGTACCTTTTGCCGTCGAACCGGTCGGATAACCGTCGTACGCTCGTCATCAAGGTTGAAGGACAGGCCGTGACCGTTTGGCCGCTCGACCGCGCCGCCGTGGCGGCCGCATGGACCGGTGCGCACCCCGATCCGGACGATCCCACAACCCCACCAGTTACCCCAGTTACCCCAGTTACCCCAAACCCCGACAGTCAGACAGACCGCGAAAACGTTCCCGGCCCCGCAGCACGGACGGATACACTCCAGACCCCCTCTCCTCATATTTGGGGTAACTCGGGTAACTCGGGTAACCAACCGCATCGGGACGCTGATTTTGCGGTTACCCCAAATACGGCGATCGGCGACGTTCGGGTAACCGTTGGGGTAACCGAGTCAAACCCCCGTCCGAACGACGCGCACCGGTTACCCCAACGGTTACCCCTTCTTCCCGCACCGACGCCTTGGGGTAACCGGAAGGACGGTGCACATCCGCATGCCGACGGGGCTACTTCGGAGCAGGTTACCCCAGTTACCCCAGTTACCCCAAATACACCAAGAGGGGGGTATAGCGTTTCCGCTGGCATCCCAGCCATCCCCTTCACCGTCCTGACCAGCGCCAGCGACGGCCACCTGCTCGACCGGCTGGGGAAGCTCGTGGCGCTCGACCTCGAGACGGTCGGCCTCGACCCCTACCAGGGGCGGATCCGCCTGGTCGCCATTTCTGACGGCACCACCACCCTCCTCCTCGACGCCGCGCCACTCGGTGCGCAGCTGCCACAGCTCCTCCGCCGCGCCTTCGCCGACCGCACCGTCGTCCTCCACCATGGCGCCTTCGACCTGGGCTGGCTACTGGTCCACGGCCTGCCGCTCCCCCACCAGTGCCGGGACACCATGCTCGAGGCGCTGCTCCTCGATGCCGGCCAGCGGCTGCACGACCGCCGGGCGTTCGCCTTGGCGACGCTCGCTGCCGACCACCTGGGGCTGGTGCTCGACAAGACGCTCCAGACGAGCGACTGGTCCGGCGAACTCAGCGACGCCCAGCTCGCCTATGCGGCCCGCGACGCCTGGGTGACGGTCACGCTCGCCGAGCAGCTCACTCCGCAGCTCGCCGAGCGCGGCCTTACGGCGGTCGCCGACGTCGAAAACCGGGCGCTCCCGTTCGTGGCCTGGCTGCGCACGACGGGGGTGCCGTGGGATGCTGCCGCCTGGGATACCGCCGTTGCGGCCGCCGAGCAGGCGAAGATCGAGGCCGAGGCTGCGCTCCGCCAGCTCCTGCCGCCGGACGGCCTCTTCGGTGCCACCGTGAACCTCGACTCCCCCAAGCAGCTCAAGCAGGCCTTGGCCGCGCTCGGGTTGGACCTCCCCGACACCGCGGACGAGACGCTGTCGCTTGCGGACCACCCCGTGGCGGCGGCCCTGCGGCGCTACCGGGCGGCCGCCAAGCTCGTCTCCTCCTACGGCCGGGACTGGGCAACGCGGCACCCAGTGACCGGCCGGGTCCACCCGGACTGGCAGCAGCTGGGGGCGGCGACCGGCCGCATGGCCTGCCGCGACCCGAACGTGCAGCAACTCCCGCGCGAGGGTGGCTTCCGCCGAGCGGTCGCCGCACCACCCGGCCGCGTGCTCGTCAAAGCCGACTACTCGCAGATCGAGCTTCGGGTGGCGGCCGAACTCTCCGGTGACCCGCAGCTCCGCGCGGCCTTCCAGCGCGGCGAGGACGTGCACACGGCGACGGCCCGGCTGGTGCTGGGGGTGGCCGAGCCGACGAAAGCCGACCGGCAGAAGGCGAAGGCCCTGAACTTCGGACTCCTGTACGGGATGAGCGCCGAAGGCTTCCGGCGGCAGGCGGCACGCGACTACGGCGTCCTGCTCACGCCGGAGGACGCGCAGCGGCTGCGGGAGCGCTTCTTCGCGGTGTACCGGGGGCTGCGCGCCTGGCAGCGGCAGGCCCGGGGGGACGAGCCGACCGACGTGCGGACGCGTTTGGGCCGGCTGCGGGTGGGGGTGGACAAGCTGACGACGAAGCTCAACACGCCGGTGCAGGGGACCGCGGCTGATGGGCTGAAGTGCGCCTTGGCCTTGCTCTGGGAGCAGCGGCAGCGGCTCGGCTCGGCGGTGCCGGTCGTCGTCTGCCACGACGAGATCGTGTTCGAGTGTGACACTGCGGAGGCCGAGCACGTGGCCGCGGTGCTCGAGCGCCTCATGGTGCGCGGCATGCAGCGGGTGCTGCGGAAGATACCGGTCGCGGTGGAGGTGGCGGTGTGCCGGGACTGGAGCGGGACGCCACTCGTTGGGGGAGACGCACGGTGACAGCCAGTCGGTGCCCCGACGACCGCATCAGCGAAAAAGCCTTCAGCCAACTCGTGGTCGACCTTGCGCATCTCCTCGGCTGGTCGGTCTACCGCACCTGGCTCTCCGTGCGCTCGCCGGCCGGCTTCCCCGACCTCGTGCTCGCCAAACCGGGCCGGCCGCTGATCCTGGCCGAACTCAAGAGCGAACGCGGCCGGCTCTCGCCGGCGCAGGAACAGTGGCTCGCCGTGCTCCGCCAGGTGCCGGGGATCGCGGTCTTCGTCTGGCGGCCGAGCGACTGGGACGCGATCGTCGCCGTGTTGCAGGGGGTGGGTGACGGTGCGGCTCCGTGACCTCGAACGCGCGATCAACGAAGCAGCGTCGGCGCAGCTCCGCTGGTACCTCACCTTCGCCGGCCGGCGACCGGACGACCAGGACCTCGAGCGCCTGTGGGCGCTCCAGACCCAGCTCGCACACCTGTTCGGCGAGAAGCGGCGACTCCTGGCCGAGCGGACGGTGGACCGGCCCGAGCTGGTGCCGGTGGCATGGCTGCTGGGGCGGCCGTGGGTCGCACCGCCCGACCCCCAGCTCCGGCAGGGGGACGGGACGGAGCGGTTGCGGCAACTCCGGCCGGTGGTCGAGACGAAAGGACGGGAGGTGAACGGTGGTGAGCGTGAACGGATGGACGGAAACAGTCGCAAATGACGCCCTCGCCGCACTCCGGCCGCGGCAGCGGCGCTTCCTCGAGGCCTACCTGAGCGGCCTGTCGCTGGTGGAGGCTGCACGCGTCTCCGGCGTCTCCGAGTCGACGGCGCGGCGCTGGCTCCGCGACCCAGCTGTCCGCCAGGCCGTGCGCCAGGCGCAGCGCGAAATCGTCGGTGAGGCCGTGCAGCGGCTGGCGCACTTGTCCGCGCAGGCGGTCGCGACACTCGCGGACATCTTGACACACGAGCCGAACAGCGCGGTCCGCTTGCGCGCGGTCGAGACGGTCCTGGCGAACCTGGTCCGTTTGCTTGAGGTCTTCGACCTGCACGAGCGGATCGAGGCGCTCGAGCAGGCCGTGGTATCCTTCCGCGGAGGTGCGAACCGTGCGTAGGCTCCTTCTGCGTCTCGAGCAGCTCGAACGGCAGCTTCCGCCGCAGGATGTCCGCGTCGTCTTTGTTGAGTTGGCTCCGGACGGGCAGCTCGTCGTCTGGCCGACAGGTGAGCCGTACCGACCGGTCGGCGAGGTGGTCTCCGTCCGCCTCGAGTGGGACGACGAAGCACTCCTACAGGCGCAGGAACAGAAAGGGTCGGACACGGCGCACGCTGGTTGAGTCGTGCGCCGAGCATGAGCGCGGCGACCGGGTAGGCGGTCACGATCTTCCGCGCGGGCGGTCCTGAGACCCGCGCCCCACCTCGTTTCCGCTCCGTTCGAAAATCCGCGAATTTTGCCAAAAAACCGATTTTTCTTCCCGAAAACGGTTGGAGCGTTGATAACATCAACTCTCTCGCCAGGCGCCGACGCTCGCCGGGCATGGTGGGGACCGGAGGAGGAGGGATCAAGGTGACGATGTAACCTTGATCCCCTCGGATCGTGGCAACCGCAGCACCTACCTCGCCGCTCGCCTCAAGCGCGACCGCACCTGCACGCGCGGGTACTGGCGGAGACACGAAGACCGGCCGCCGGGATCACTCCCAGCGGCCGGTCCCATCTCGGTTGCAGCGTCACGCGACGGCTTCGATCGCCTGCTCGAGCGCGCGCAGCTGCTCGGCATCGTCGCCGTAGAATACACGATCGGACTGAAACAGCGCTGCGCACGTCGCCGCCAACTCGCGCCGAACAGCAGGCGGAGCGAGAAGCGGAAGCAAGAAGAGTCGTGCGTCCGGATACCCGGCGCTACGGAAGTAGTCATACGCCTCGAGCAAGCGGAGCACGAGTGCCAGGTCCGGGTCGAGCACTTCGACGTAGGCCGCGAGCGTCTCGACCGTGACCTTCGCGAGCTGCGGGTCGATCTGGATGACCGTCGCCACACAGTCACCCCATACGGCTGCAAGCCGGTCTGTCATCGCTGGTCCCCTTCCGTATCGCGCTCGACGGCGGTCAGGCGCAGGAACCGCTCGAGCGCCTTCGGACTCGCCACGCTGGCGAACGTGTTGACGAAGGTCGCCCGTACCACAGCAGGCTGGTACGCGAGCAGGACCTGGTAGTCGGCGACGAACTTGGCGGCCTGCTCGTCGTTTGCGGCGGCGTTGAGCAACGTCGCCAAGTTGCGGGCGGCTTGTTCGGCTGCGGTGATGTCCCAGGTCGTCATCGTCAGTCCTCCCTTCGCAGCTGGACACGGTTTCTGAAACAACGCCGATGCCGTGTGGCGGTCCGCGGGTCATGGCAGCGTTCCTTCCCCTCACTGCTCGAGCCAGGCCAGGAGCTGCTCGGCGTAGGCGACGAGTTCCGACGCCGGCACGGCAGTGCCGTGCAGGACGTCGGCCGCCGCACGCAAGGCGCTCATGCGGAGCATCCGCCGTTCCCGCTCACCAGCGGGTCCTGGTGCCGGTGCGGGTGTCGCTGGCGCTGGTGCGGTGTCGGCGATCGTGACGTCGACGATGCGCGGGTACTCGCTCGACCCGTTCACGGTGACGACGTAGGTCTGGCCGGGGAGGAGCGCCTCGGCCAGTGCCGCGTCCCAGCAGAAGAGCGCCTGCTTCTCACCAGCGACCTTGACCCGCCAAAAGCGCTTCCCGTTCTGGCTGGTGCGCTCTTCGACCTCGCTGACAGTGACCGTCCGCGTCTCCGCCATGGCTGTCCCTCCGTTCCCGTTCGCCGTCCCTCACCAGAGTGCCGACACCGTCCCGTCACCCTCGCGGACGAAGCGCCCGTCGTAGGTCGCCTCAGCCTCGGCTTCGCAGGCCAGGCAGCGGCCGTCCGCGTCCAGCTCACCGCCGCAGGTGTCGCAGCGCTCGTCGAGCGGCTGGAAGCGGCCGCGTGGACCGGTCGGGTCCACGAGGAGGCAGCGCCGGCAGCGTTGGCCGGTGAGGTCTGTGTCCGACTCCTCGACCGCACCACAGCGGTCGCACTGGTAGCGGCGGCGGGGCTTTGCGCCCCGGCCGCCGTCCTGCTGGCGCTCGCGGACGAGCTGTGCCGCGATCAGGTGCTTGCAAGGGATCCCGAGCTTCTTCGCCCGGTACTGGTGATCCGGGCAGGTGCAGGACTCCTGCGCCAGGTTCACGAGATACGCGTAGCCTTCGCCGTTGAGCACGCAGTAGACGCCGTCCTGCCCGTAGACCGGTGCGACCTTGCCCTGCTCGACCAGCGCGACCGCCTTCTCGTACCGCTCGGCCAGTCCCTTGATCTGCTGCGTCGTCATCACCGCTCGGCTCCTTTCGGCTGCGACTCTTTCACTCTCTGTGGCAAGTATAGCGTATCGTGTGACGCCTGTCAAGGGTCGTTTTGCGGTTGACCCTGAGCGTGCTAGACTCGTCTCGGAAAGGAGTGGTGGAGCGATGGAGGTGAAACCGCTTCGCGCCTGGCGGTACGCCCGAGCGCTCGGACTCCGCGAGCTGAGCCGGATCACGGGCCTCTCGCCGCAGACGATCACGGCACTCGAGCACGGTCGCAGTCGCGGCTATCCGGCGACCTGGCGCAAGCTGGCGAGCGCGCTCGGAGTCGAGCCGGAGCAGATCCTCGAGTACCGCCGTGCCGTTGGTCTCGATGCGAGCGAACCGGAGTCATCCGATGCCTAACCGCTCGCTCCGGCGGCGACCCGGCTCAGCAGGAGTGAAAGGAGTGCGTGCATGCCAACCGTACCCGAGACGGACAACGGACGCAAGCGGCGCCGCCGCGGCAGCGGCGAAGGCACCGTCTTCTTCGACCAGCGCCGCGGCAAGTGGGTGGCGCAGCTCTCCGTGCCGGATCCGGTGCGGGGGCGGCTGCGGCGCATCTCCCGGATCGCCGACACGCAGCGGGAAGCACTCAAGCTCCTCCAGAAGCTGCGCGAGGAACACGAGCGGGGCGTGCTGGCGCACGGCCGGCCGCCGACCCTCGGGCAGTTCCTCCACCAGTGGCTCGAAGGCCGCCGGCCGAGTCTCCGACCCCGCACGCTCGACACGTACGAAACGGTGATCCGCAGCCGGATCGTGCCGGTGCTCGGCAGCCTCACGCTGGACAAGGTGACGCCGGCAGCGCTCCAAGCCGCCTACAGCCAGCTCCTCGCCCGCGGCCTCGCCCCGCGTTCTGTCGTCCACGCCCACCGACTCCTCCACCGCGCCTTCGAGGACGCCGTGAAATGGGGCCTGCTCGGCCGCAACCCCTGTGACCTGGTTGACCCGCCGCACGCACCGCGACCCACGATCCAGCCGTTTTCGCTCGAGGAAGTCCGCGTGCTCCTCGCTGCCTGTGCGGACGACCCGATCGGCCCACTGGTGACCGTGGCGGTCCTCACCGGGATGCGGCTCGGAGAACTCCTCGGCCTGCAGTGGGGTGACATCGATTGGGAACGTGGGGAACTCTCCGTCGCCCGCGCCATCCAACGCAGCAAGGGGCGAGGGCTCATCACGGTTGAGCCGAAGACGGCTACCTCGCGCCGGCGGGTGCCACTCCCGCCGCAGGCCCTTGAGGCGCTGCGCGTCCAGCGTCGCCGGCAGCTCGAGCAACGCCTGGCCGCGGGACCGGCCTGGGCCGACGGCGACTGGGTCTTCACCACGAGCCTCGGCACCCCGATCAGCCCGTCGGACGCACACCACGCCTATCAGCGCCTGCTCGAGCGGGCCTGGTTGCCGCGCCGGCGCTTCCACGACCTCCGGCACACCACGGCGACCTTGCTCCTAACCGACGGCGTGCATCCGAAGGTGGTGGCGAGCCTCTTGGGCCACAGCACGATCCAACTCACGCTCGACACCTACAGCCACGTCACGCCTGGCCTGGCCCACGAGGCAGCCGGACGGTTGGGCGCGCTGATTGCTAACTCGATTGCTAACTCGAATCGCGCGGCACCGGAGGACGACGGTGACTGACTCTGTCGTAGCCGCATACGAATGCGTGTTTTCGGGTGGGGAGAGAGGGATTCGAACCCCCGACGCGCATCAGCGCACCGATTTTACAGACCGGCCCCTTGAACCGCTCGGGCATCTCCCCACAAAAGCGACCCGGAGGTGTCCCCCTCACCCCTGGGCCGCGAAGAA
>BEID01000014.1 GCA_002898975.1 bacterium HR27
GCTCGCCGGAGCGCGGGTCGACCGCTGCTGCCTTGGTGAAGGTCCCACCGACGTCGATACCGATCCGAATCACGCCGCTCCCTCCCTCAATCCGAGACCTGGACTGGTCGGCTGACTGATCCGCTGCGATACCATGTCCAGCCGGCCCACAGCCACGCAGCACTATACGCGAGAACGAGCGCGGCTTGCGCGATCAGAACCTCACGTGTCGGATGCAGGCCGAGGAGATCCGTCAGCACCCGGTTGAGTGCCGGCAGTTCGACGACCGTGATGGGCAGATAGCCGAGCATTTGGAGTTCCCACACTGCATGACCGAGGATGGCGACCGAGAGCAGCATGATGACAACCACGGCCGCCGAGAGGAAGGCACGCAGCGGCAGTCGCGCGCCGAGCGCGATCACTGCCCAGCCGATGACGACGAGCAGGAGTGCAGCGAGCACGACCCCCAGCGCGATCCACAGTTCCAGCCGCCGGGCCATGAGGACGAGCGACTGATAGAGCACAGCCGTCTCCGCTCCCTCGCGGTACACGGCGGTGAACCCGAGCAACGCGACCGCCGAAGCCTTGCCAGTGGCGACGGCCTCCCAGGCATGTGCCCGCAGGTATTCCATCCAGCGGCGGGTGTCGATCCGGCGGAGCAACCACAAGCTGATCGAGATCATCAGGAAGACAGCCAGGAGCGACATCGCGATTTCCAGAATCTCACGCCCGATCGGCATCACTCGGAGCACGACGACCAAGAGAAGCCAGGTCGCCAAACTCGCTGGCAACGCGAGGAGTACGCCGATCCACAGCGGTCGGCGCAGGCTGGGCTGGTGGACACCGAGATAGCCCAGCAAGGCGGCGATGACGAGGATCGCTTCGATCCCCTCCCGGAACAGGATAGAGAACGAAGCGAGCGTGACGAAGAGCGGGGCGGCGATACCTGGACCGCCGACCACCCGCTCCACTTCCACTAACCCGCTGTCGATCTCCATGAGGATGCGGTCGATCTCCTCAGCCGGTGCACCCTCCTCGACCAGCTGCCGCCACTCGGCGAACTTGACTTCCATCGCGAAGGTGAAGTTCGGGTCCGCGACACGGAGCGGAATCTCGACCAGTTCGAAGTGGTCGAGATAGGCTTGCCGCGCCAGGCGCAGGGCACGCTCGTGGTCACCTGCTCGATAGGCATCGCGACTCTGCTGCATGAGTTCGCGGATCGCGGCCAGCTCCTCGCGCACGGCGACCGCTGGCGTCTGCTCCTGGGCGCCAACCGTGCTCGGGAGCGCCATCAGGGCAAGGAGAGTGAGCGCGATCACCAGCAGGTTGGCGAGCCGAACCCAGCGTGGCGCGGCAAACGTCACTGCAGAACCTCCTCGACTTCTGCGAGTCCGCTCTTGACCTTCTCGATCAGTTGCGACACCTCATCGACCGATCGACCCTCGCGAATTGCATCGCGAACAGCCTTGAAGTCTAGTTCGAGCTGTTCGACCAGCTCACGGTGACCGGCATCGAGGAGCGGCGCCTCGAGGTGCTCGAAACCGTCGAGGTAGGCGTTGGTAGCCTGCTCGTAAGCCGCCTCGGCGTCGCCCTGGTGATAGAGTTCGAGCGCCTCGTCGAGCGTCGCGTTGATCCGGGCGATCTGCTCACCTGTCGACGTTGCTTGCGGAGCGCTGATCCCGTAGGCGAGCCGAAGTTCAGCAGCGAGGTGCTGGAGGCGCTCGCGGATCGTCTCGGTGTCTGTGAACGCTGCACCGGCTTCATAACGGAACTGCGCGAGGTCACTGTTCTCGAGCGCTTTGAGATCTTCTTCTGCTTCGGCAGTTGCTTCCTTCCCGCTCTCCGGGGCTGCTGCGACGACAGTGGGGAGTTCATTGCGCAAAACCTGGAAGAACCCCCACGCGTCCTGGAACTCCTCGATGTTAACGATCTGACCGTTCTCGGCAGCCTCGGCGAGCTCCGTCGCGATCGATTCGGCGAGCGTCGCGAGTGCTGCGGCCTGGAGTGCGGATGGATCGTCACTGGACTGCAGAACCGTCGCGATCGCCTCGCGAAGTGCCTGTTGCGCAGCCTCGTTGGCCTGGCGCGCGTCGGCGGACTGTTCCTGTGCGGCCTGGAGGTATGCATCGAGTGGCTCGCGAATCGAGGTCAAGCCGCGTTCCTCGAGCACTGACTCGACCGAGGCCCAGTACTCGGCAGTCGGGTGGGCAGCGTGTGCCTGGGCCAGTGTCCAGTTACCTTGCTCCAGGTTCGCTCGACTCGCTTCGAGGTGCCCGAGCATTTCGTACAGCGTCGCGACGAGGTCCGCGTCGTCCCGGACCGCGGTCTCATGCTCCTCATGCGCATCGGGTGTCGCGACCGCTGTCGGAGTCGTTCCTGATCCGATCGCTGGTTGGGTCGGAGTCGGTTCCGCTTCCTGCGATTGATTGCACGCGAGAAGAAACGCTGCAGTAGCGAGTACGAACAGCAACGAAACAACGCGCTGAACCGGGAACCAGCGACTCGGCACGTTCCTCTCCTCCCTCATACCCGGACCGTCTCACGTCACGCTCGTGTTTTCCCGATCCAGTCGCCGGCGACCAAACCCGAGTAAAACACTCGGGATTCATTCTACGGAGTCGGAATGGGGGTGTCAAGCCATGCGTCTGCGCATCCGCGGATCGAGGGAAAACAACCGTCGCCAGCGGACAGGGGCTCGTGGTGCACTGTGCGCGACTCGTCGACCATGTGGTGCCATCATGAGGAGCGAGGCATGAGGGCGTAGAGTATGGTGTCCCGCATCGAGGAGGAACCGACGAGTTCTATCGTCGCTGTCGTCCCAAGGTTCATGCGAATGCAGCGAAGGAGAGCGGGGCTCGCTCTCCTTCGCGCCTCGTGCCGATAGGACGGAGTCGCTTCCCGCCCTGGCTTCTTACACCGGCCAGGTTTCCAGTCGCCAGGCACTGTCCCAAAACAGCCATTCGTAGCGCGACGTCGTCACGAAATGCTGCCGAATCGGAGCACGGCGTGACTCGGGGAGGTCGGTCACTGCCTCGTCCGTCACGGCAAGAACCGCGCGCACCACCTGCGCGTACTCCTCGGAGGCATAGGTGTCGATCCAGCGTTGATAGAGCGGGTTGGGCGATCCGAGGCGCTCGAGATGCTTTCCAACTTCCCAGTAGATCCAGTAACAGGGCAGCACGGCGCCGAGGAGTTCCTCGAAGGGGCGTTCGTAGGCGATGCGCAAGAGATACGACGTGTAAGCCAGGTTCGCTGGAGCATACGGCGTCGAGGCGACCTGCTCTTCGCTGAGCCCCCACTCTTGGAAGAAACTCTCGTGCAGGGATCGTTCGACGACGAGCGCGACTTTGGCGTGCTCGGCGAAGAGTTCGCACCAGGCTTCGCGTGGAGCTTTTGCGGCGGCGAGGGCGAGGCAACGTGCGTAATCCTGCAGGTAGAGTGCGTCCTGGACGACGTAGAAGCGAAATGCTTCCTCCGGCAACGATCCGTCGGTCAAGCCTTTCACGAATGGATGGGCTAGGATGGCGGAAAAGATGGGCTCGATCCTCTGCCAGAGTTCCTCGGTGAAACGGGGCATCGGGTGGCTCCTTTCCTGTCACACAGGCCAACCTGCGCGTGTGTAGACCATATCCCAGAAGAGATACTCGTACCGCGCGGTCGCGAAGAAGGCTGCGCGAATCACGGGGCGCTCGCTCTCCGTCACCCGTCGGAGGAGTTGCTGCCCGAGCCAGTCGACCCAGGCGGCGAATTGTGGGCTCGTCCAGTTCTCGATCCACCGTGCGTAGGGCTCGGCCAGCCCGAGGGTGTTCCGGACGCTCGACCAGGCATCGTAGTAGGCCTTCTCGGCACCCCAGAGTACGGTCAAGGCTTCGGCGAGGGATCCCGTCGCGGCGGTCGCGAGAAGGTACGATGCATACCCGAGGCAGACGGGTGTCGGTTCGAAGACAAGCGTGAGGTTGTGCGCCCGCGCGTAGTCCTCGAATATCGCCAGCTCGTTGCGGAACGCGACCGCGGCGTCGAGCAGACCACGCCGGAGTTCTTCATCTGGCGCCCGCGCGATGAGCAGGGCGAGGAACCGGATCCCCGCTTGAACGAACAGATAGTCCTGCTGGACCCAGAAGTCGAACCGCTCGCGCGGCAGTTGTCCGGTCGCGAGTTCGCGCAAGAAGGGATGCTCGGTCATCGCCCGCCAGATCGGCTGCGCATCCCGCAGCAACTCGTCGAGCAGCGTCGCAGCCATCGTCGAACCTCCTCTTCCGCTCGTGGAAACGCGTGCCGTTTTTGTCTTGTGGTGCGGGGGACTCGAGAAGTGCGGATCACATGACTGCGGCCCTCCCTTCGCTGGCATTACCCAGATCAGGTCATACCGGTCGGCGGCGGAATCCTGAGCCGCCCTCTCAGCCCGGTTCGCCCGAGCTCCCGGGGCACGCCACTTCGTCTGACACGCTACCGGTCGTCTGGGAAAATGTCAAGGGCGTGTTGCCAAATCTCGCTCATACGCCAAGACAGAAGGTGAGTGGCACGCCTGCAGAGAACAGGTTGGGGCACCTATCGTGCGGCAAACGGGCATCGCTATACTAGGCTTCGGGACTGCTGCCCCGGGTATCGGCGGTGCGTGACAATCTCCGGGGATCGACGAACGGGGGAAACCGATGAAAGGGGTCGTGCTGGCGGGCGGGCTCGGAACACGACTGTATCCCTTGACCTTCGCGACGAACAAGCATCTCCTGCCAGTGTACGATCAGCCGATGATCTATTATCCGATCCAGACACTCGTCCGGGCTGGCATCGACGAAATCATGGTCGTGACCGGTGGGCCGCATGCTGGGGATTTCCTGCGTGTTTTGCGCAACGGGCGCCATCTCGGGGTACGACACCTGGAGTACGCGTACCAGGAGGAAGAGCGTGGTATCGCCGATGCGCTGAGCTTGTGCGAGGAATTCGCCGATGGCGAGCACATCTGTGTCATACTCGGTGACAACACGACGGATGCAGACATTCGCCCAGCGGTAGAGAGCTTTACGGGCGGTGCGTTGATCTTCCTGGCACGTGTGCCCGATCCACACCGGTTCGGGTGCCCCGTCTTCGACCCGGACGATCCCACACGGATCATTCGGATCGAGGAGAAGCCCAGGGAGCCGAAAAGTCCCTATGCGGTGACGGGGCTTTATCTCTATGACAGTCGCGTCTTCGATTTCATCCGAGAGCTGGAGCCGTCGCCGCGTGGCGAGCTCGAGATCACCGACGTCAATAACCGGTACCTGGAGTTGGGACTCCTACGCTGGGTCGAGCTTCAGGGATTCTGGAGCGACGCAGGGACGTTCGAGAGCCTGCACCGGGCCAATCGCTATTGGGCCGAGCGGCGGGGTTACCGCGACCCCGAGCCGTTCGTCCCACAGTCACCAGTCGGAGCGGCGAATCCATAACGACGGAGTGACGACGGAGGAAGGATGTTCAAACGCGAAGCGGATCGAGCGGCAGCACTGATCAATCGCGCGCTCGAGGCCCTCGGCTACGGCAGCCGTGTATTCGATATGCGACCGATCCCGTTCCCCGGGGTATGGGGAACATCGACCACGGTCTGCTATCAGATCGCCAACGAACAACTATCCGAGGAACTCGAGCAGGTCACAGCTGGTCTCTCGAAAAAGGAAGCCAAGCGTCTCGTCCAGGAGCGAGTACGCGAGCGGGCCCAGGCGATCGCCGAGCAACTCGCCAGCTGGCTCACCGCGCACGGCGACTTCGCACGCGTCGAAGCCGTCAACGGATACCTCAACATCGTCTACGATACAGGGCGCTTCGCCAATGAGGTGCTGCGGACAGCGCTCGTGAGCGGCGCTGATTTCGGGCGTGGTGCGCCGCGTGGCGAGCGCGTCATGGTCGAATATTCGCAGCCGAACACGCATAAGGCTTTCCACATCGGACATTTGCGGAACGTTTGCCTCGGCAACGCACTCAGCCGCATCTTGCGCTTCGCTGGCTTCGATGTCCTGGAAGCCAATTACATCGGCGATATCGGTTTGCACGTAATCAAGTGCCTCTGGTGTTACCAGCGGTTCCACCAGGGCGAGGAGCCGCCACGCGAGCAACGCGGGCGCTGGCTGGGTGAAATCTACGCTGAGGCGGATCGTCGCCTGAATTACCGGAAAGATGTCGTCGAGCTCTTGAACGAAATCGCGCGCGGCGATCAGGTCTTCGTCCAGGCGATCGATCGTTTGCTCAAGGAACTCTGGAAAGAGCACAAGGTCGGTGAGGATATCGCGTACCTGCTAGGCCAGATCTCGCAGGGGCGGGAGATCAAGCCGGACGCGTTCTATGACGACCAGACGATCGTCAAATTCTGGCCGCTCGTCGGCCGCCAGCTCGAACAGGAGTTGGTCGAGGCGCGTGCTGCGGTCGCGCAGGATCCGAGTGTCCGGGATCGCCTCGAGCAACTCGAAGAATGGTACGAGCGATGGCGCCGACTCGCCGCGACCCTGGACTGGTGGCCGCACGTACCGCAATGGGAGCGGGAGGTTCGTGAAACGTTCCAGCGCTGGGAGCGGAAAGATCCTGAGTTCGTCCGCCTGTGGGAAGAGACCCGCGCCTGGAGCATGGAGGAGTTCCTGCGCATCTACGAAGAGCTGGACGTCCACTTCGATGTCTGGTTCTTCGAAAGCGAAGTAGAAGAAGAAGGACGGCAGATCGTCCGCGAGCTTCTCGAACGCGGTATCGCCGAGATCAGTGACGGTTTGCCGGTCGTCAAGATCGACGAAAAACTCGGACTCGAGAAGGAGACGTATCGCACGCTGCCCATCCTGCGTTCCGACGGCACGACCTTGTATTCGACCAAGGATTTGGCGCTGACGAAGCGCAAATTCGAGCAGTACAAGGTCGACCGTGCCATCTGGGTCGTGGACGTCCGGCAGACGCTGTATCTGCAGCAGATCTTCAAGGTCATGGAACTCTGGGGCTTCGAGCAGGCAGCGAAGTGCTACCACCTGGCTTACGAAACCGTGATGCTCCCGAGCGGTGCGATGAGCAGTCGCCTGGGAAACGTCGTACTGTACGAGGATGTGGCGCGTCAGGTGCTCGAACGGGCGCGTGAGATCATCGAGGAGAAGAATCCGACGCTGCCGCCCGACGTCAAGGAATCGGTCGCCCGGCAGGTCGGTCTCGGTAGCCTCAAATACGGGATGCTGTCGCGCGACAACAACCGGGTCATCGTCTTCGATATCGAGGAAGCCTTGTCCTTCGAGGGGCACGCTGCACCGTATATCCAGTACGCACACGCTCGGGCCTGCCGTATTCTCGAGAAGGTCGACTCTCTGCCGGAAGGGCCGTATGTGCTGGAGAACCTCACGCGCGAGGAGATCGACCTGATCGAGGAGATCGCGCTCTTCCCGGACGAAGTGCAGCGTGCGGCCGACGAGTACAAACCGCTGGTTATCGCGAACTACGTGTACGAGCTCGCTAAGCGGTTCAACGAGTTCTACCGGGTCTGCCCGGTGCTCCAGGCGCCCGAACCGCAGCGGTCGGCGCGACTGGCAATGGTGGCGGCGACGCGGCAGACACTCGCAAACGGGCTCACGCTTCTGGGTATCGCTGCCCCCGAGGTGATGTGAGTCGCGAGTATCAGTCGAGTCCAGGCGACGGGGTCGTCTCGAGCGCTGGTGACGGATTCGTGGTCGGAATCGCTTCCTCCGTCGGCTGTTCCGCGGTTGGAGTGGGCGACTGCGCGACGGTCGGTGTCGGTGCGGGGGTAGGGATGTCGGGTTCGGGCGTTGGCCTACTGGGGGTTTGGGTCGGCATTGGCTCGACGGTCACTTGCGGAGTCGGCTCGGTCACGGGTTCTTGCGGCATCGTCACCTCGGGCGGTGGTGTCTCGATCGGTTCGGCGAGTTCGGGGGCGGCCGGTTCAGCTGGTACGGAAAAGCTCGTGGCGCGGACTTGGGGGCGCGGCTGACCCTCCCGGGGCGGAAACATCTGATCGAGAATCGCCTGAATGGCTTGCCAGTTGGGGATCAGGTAGAACGGCTGGCCAGGTTGCCAGTAGCTCGTCGTCGCGTCGAGAAGGGTGTAGGAGTGGATCCGATCGCGAGGAATCTCCGTGCCGAGTTTGGCGAGGGCGAGCACCTGGGTCGGGCTGAGATCGGTACGAACCGTGTCACCGAGTGAATCGACGAGCTGCGGTGCTTTGCGGATGAGATCGAGCCGCAGCCCTTGCTCGCGGAGTGCGCGGAGTACCTGCTGCTGCCGGTAACCGCGGGAGAAATCGTTGTCGTCGTGACGGGTGCGCACGTACCGGAGTGCAGTCTTCCCGTCCATCCGTTGCAGACCAGGCGCGAAATAGATGCGCATGTAGTTGTAGTCCTCGCCCGGATACTCGTCGTCCTTGATCGGTGCCGGTACGTCGACGACGACGCCGCCGAGCGTATCGACTATGCGGACGAAACCGTCGAAATCGACTTCCGCATAGTAGTGAATCGGGATGCCGAAATTGTATTCGATCGTCGCCCGGACAAGTCCGGGGCCGGTGATCGGCGAGTTGGCACCGAGCGCGTAGGCAGCGTTGATCTTGTCCTCCCCGTAGCCCGGAATCACGACCAACAAGTCGCGGGGAATGGACAGCATGCTGACATCTTTCGTTTCGGGATCGATCGTGACCACGATGATCGTATCGGAGCGAGGAATTTCCTCCTGCTCACGACGATCGACACCGAGGAGCAAGACATTGATGCGGTCCTTCTTGTCCCAATCGGGTAGCTGGATAGCTGGGTCGTCAGCGGTCAGCAAGACGAGTTCCGGGGTTCCCTGCTCGTTGATGACGACTGTCGCGCGTGGTACGGGTGTCACGAAGACGCGTTGATAGGCACGCCAGCTCGCCAGGGCCAGCGGACCGAGATAGGCGAGGAGAGCCGCGACGATGACGAGGCTCGCCAGCCCGAAGAGGACGCGCGTCGAGGGGAGACGCCGCCGACGTGGTGCGTGGCGTGCGGCCGGCTGCACATCCTCGACACCGTAACCGTGCCGGGCTGCGCGCAATTCGCGGGCTGTGCGGCGCACGTAGGGAAAGTCCGGTGACTGTCGTGGCGGGTCGTTCGCTGCCATTTCCAATCCTTCCACAGCGCTCGCGCGCCGCGCAGCAGTATAGCAGGGCCACGATCGTGGACCGAAGTTGACGACGATCAACTGCGGACTTCATACTGTCGTCCGTACGAGGGGTTCCGACGCCGGTTGGGTGCGAGGCAGGAGGCGAGCATGATTCTGTCGGATCGAGATATCATCGAGGCCTTGAAGACCGGGCGGATCAAGATCACCCCAGAGCCGGACCTGGAGACGCAACTCGGGGCCTGTTCCATCGATCTCCGCCTCGGGAACACCTTCATGGTGTTCGAACACTCGCGGTTCTCGTACATCGACCCGCGCCAGCCGCAGTCGATCGGTGACGCGATGCGAACCATTGTCGTGCCTGATGGTGAGCCGTTCATCATGCAGGCGGGAGATTTTGCGCTCGCCTCGACGCTGGAATACATCGAGATCGCGGATGATCTCGTCGGCCGACTGGAAGGGCGCTCGAGTATCGCACGCCTGGGCATCACGGTGCACAGCACGGCTGCGCTCTTTGAACCGGGCTGGGCTGGGACAGCGACGATGGAACTCTCAAATCTGGGGCGCATGGCTGTTGCGCTCTACCCCGGGATGCGGATCTGTTCGTTCACGTTCGAGCAGTTGACATCACCGGCGCTCGTTCCCTATCGCATGAAGCGCGGCAACAAATACGCCGGGCAAAAGGATCCGAAGCCGAGCCGGTTGGCCGAGGAACTCAGCCTGGAGCAGCTCCGGCGTTCCTGAGCCTCACGGTTGCTCCTTCGCCGGTGTCGGTGTGACCCCGGCACGATGGTCCTCGTATCGAGCGAGGACGAACAGGAGCGACGAAAGCCGGTTTAGGTACGCCAGCAGGAAATCGTTGTGCACTTCGCCCTCGTGATAGAGGCGCGCGACGAGGCGTTCTGCGCGCCGCACGACGGTGCGAGCGAAGTCGAGAGCGGCTCCCTGGACGGTGTCGCCCGGGAGAACGAAGTGCCGGCCGATCGGAACGGTCGCGCCCAGACGATCGATCGTCTCTTCGAGTCGTCGAACATGTTCCTGTGTGATGTGATATTTCTCCTGCTCGACGCCAGGGGCGAAAGCCAGTTCTGCCATCATGACGTACAGGTCGCGTTGCACTTGGACGAGGATGCGCTTCGTTTCCTCATCCTGAGCGAACGCGCGCGCTAAACCGATCGTTGAGGTTGCTTCATCCAGCGTGCCGAACGTCTCCGGGCGTGGCGCGTACTTGGGGACGCGGCCGCCCAGGAGGTCGGTGTAGCCTTGATCGCCCCTGCCGGTGTACAGCATCGATCGCTCCTTTCGCTCATTCCGCACGCTCGAACTGCCGCGCGGCGATGACGATGAGCACCACTCCGAGCGCCAGAACGATGAGTGCGTCGTGCAGCGGATCGAGTGGCCGACCGAACAACGAGACTCCGAGCTGGTCGATGACCGGTTGCGGTACACCCGTCGAGGAGAGCACGACGCGACGGATCGCGTCGATGCCGTACGTAACCGGGTCGATACGGGTGAGAACCAGCAACCAAGAAGGGAGGTTGTTGAGCGGGTACAGGGCACCGGAAAGAAAAAGCAGCGGAGTCACCAAGAAGTTCATGATCAGTCCGAATCCCTCGGTCGAGCGCATGCGGGCCGCGATCACCAACCCGATGCTCGAGAGGGAGAAGGCGAGAAGGAAGAGAAGCGGAATGAGCAACAGGATCGTTTCGATCTGCAGGTCGACA
>BEID01000015.1 GCA_002898975.1 bacterium HR27
CTGGAAGACATCCGTCTGCAGCCATTCCCAGGCAGGGGGATTGAGCACTTCACCAGCGCAGACCACGCGCTCGACCGAGGAAAGGTCGTGTTTGCGGGCCGGTTCGCTCCCGTACTTCATGAGCAAGCGGACTGCGGTCGGCGAGGTGAAGATGCCGGTGACACCGTTTTCCTCGATAATTCGATACGGTGTTTCGGGCGAGGGATGATCGAGTGCTCCCTCGAAAGCGATCGTCGTTGCACCCACGAGCAACGGTGCGTAGACGATATAGCTATGACCGACGATCCAGCCGATATCCGACGTTGCCCACCAGACGTCACCAGCCCGGAGGCCGTGGCACCACTGACCTGTGCTGGTTATCCCGACCTGGTAGGGGCCGTGCGTGTGGATGGCGAGCTTGGGTTTCGCGGTCGTCCCCGATGTGGCGAGGATGAAGGCTGGCTCGTTCGATTCCATGACTTCGTGGCTGTCACTCTGCCCATTCGCGAGGGACAGGAAATCGTCCCACCCCAGATCACGCTCCGGCCTCATCGGCGGCTCGGTCGCACCCCGGCGGAGGACGACGACGCGCTCGACGCTCGGCACGCCGCCCGCCAGCGCCTGATCGACGATGTCCTTGAGCCGGACCTCACGCCCGCGGCGCCAGGTAACGTCGGCGGTAAAGACCGCGCGCGCACCAGCCATGCCGAGCCGGTCAGCGAGTGCGCCAGCGCCGAACCCGGCGAACACCACGATGTGGATGGCGCCGATACGCGTCGCTGCGAGCATGAGAGCGATCGCTTCCGGGCAGGTCGGCATGTAGATGCCGATGCGGTCGCCACGCTGGATGCCCAGGCCGTGGAGTGCGGCAGCGATACGCCGGACGAAACGCCAGAGCTGCGCGTACGTGTAGGTGCGGCGCTCGCCCCATTCAGTCTCGGCGATCAGCGCAGCTTGCCCGCCGCGACCAGCGTGGACGTGTCGATCGAGTGCGGCATAACTGAGATTGGTCTGCCCACCGACGAACCAGCGGAAGGTCGGCGGTTCCCAGACGAACGGCTCGTCCCAGGTTCGGAACCAGAACGCCTTTTCAGCGGCCCGTGACCAAAAGGCGACTGGATCCTCGAGCCCTTCTCGGCGCCACCGCGCGACGATCGGATTGACGACGTCCATCGGGTACCCCCTCGCGATGATGCGGACATCCTGTCAGTAGCTGGCAACGACAGTATAATGCGTCTGGTTCGAACATGTCGAGACAGTGAGGTGGTGCGCGTGGACGACGTCGTTCTCGGCAGTGTCGTCAACTTCCTCCGGCGGGTACCACCCTTTCAGTTTCTGAGCGACGAGCGACTGCGACAACTGGTCAAACGGATCGAAGTCCACTATTTCCCCCGAGGCACCGTGCTCATTCGCCGCGGTGAACGTCCTCCGGACTATCTCTGGGTTGTCGTTCGTGGTGGCGTCAAGAAGGTGCTGCGTTCAGTGACGGGTGAGGAGCACATTTTCGAGGTGGCGAGTGAAGGTGATCTCGTCGGTGTTCTCTCCTCTGTCGACGGCATGGAAGGTCAGCTCGACGATATCGCGATCGAAGACACGGTGTGCTACGCCATCCCGCGTGCGGTGGTCGACGAGCTGATCGCCAGCGAGCCGGCGGTGGCGCGTTTTTTCCTCGGTGCCCTGCGCGAGTGGGTGCGCGCGAGTCTGACCGCGCTCGAGCGTCATGAGGAGAGGCCGGAGGATGCCTTCGTCCTGACTGCGCCCTGCCGCATGGTGGCGCGCCGACCGCTCTTGACCTGCCGGCCGGAAACGACCGTTCGTGAAGCGGCGCGACTGATGAGCGCTGAACGGGTGAATTCGATCGTGGTGGTCGACGAGGAAGGGAACGGTATCGGCATCGTGACGGACTGGGATCTGCGCGAGCGTGTGGTGGCTGCCGGCCGTTCACCGGAGACCCAGGTCGTGGACGTGATGAGCGCACCACTGGTGACGATCGACGCGGATCGCCTGCTGCTCGAAGCGGTGCGGCTGATGATCGCGCGAGGCATCAACCATCTCGTGGTGACCGAGGAGGCGAAGCCGTTCGGGATGTTGACTGCCTTCGATCTTCTGGTGCAGCAGGGTACGAGCGCGCTCTTCCTCGCACGGGCGATCGAACGCGAGAGTCGTATCGAGCGTCTGGCCCAGATTCTCGAACAGGCACAGCGGCAACTTTTGCCCTTCCTGCTCTCCCGGGGCGTGCGGGCGAGCGAGGTCGCGCAAATCGTGAGCGAGGTCAACGATCGCGTGGTGGCACGTGTCCTCGCACTGCTCGAAGAGGAGCTGGGTCGACCACCGGTTCCGTACTGCTGGTTGGTGTTCGGGAGCGAGGGACGGCGCGAGCAGACCATCCGCACCGACCAGGACAATGGCATCCTCTATGCGGATCCCCCGGATGGGCAACAGGAGGCGGCTCGCGGTTACTTCCAGCGCCTCGGTCAATGGGCGGTAGAGCGCCTCGTCGCGCTCGGCTTTCCGCCTTGTCCCGGTCGGTACTCTGCCGACAATCCGGAGTGGGTGTTGAGCGCCAGCGAGTGGCAGCGGAGGTTCCGCTCCTGGATGGCGGTACCGGAGCCACAGGCTGTTCTCAGCTCGCTCATCGTCTTCGATTTTCGCGGCGTCCATGGAGAGCTGGCGCTCGCGACGACGTTGCGCGAATTCGTACGGCAGGAGCTGTCCCACAGCCCACGGTTCCTGTTTCATGTGGCTGCCGTCTCGACTTCCCAGCCACCACCGCTCGGTTTCCTCGGTCGTTTCGTGGTCGAGCGGTCCGGTGAACACAAGAACCAGCTCGACCTCAAGCTCGGCGGGACGGGAGCCATCGTGAATCTGGTGCGCCTCTTCGCGCTCGAGCATGGAATCGAGGAAACGAACACGCTCGCACGCTTGACAGCGTTGCGTGAGCAGCGGGCGGTCGAGTCGCAACTCGCTGACGATCTCGCACGGGCGTTCGAATTCCTGCTCGACTTGCGGGTACGTCTGCAGCTCGAGCAGCTGCAGCGCGGCGAAAAACCGTCGAACTACGTCGATCCTCGTCAGCTCTCCTCCCTCGACCGGACACTCCTCAAGGAGTCGTTCCGCGTTATCGGTCGCGCACAAGCGGTCGTCCGTGAGCGGTTCCACCTCGAACAGGCGGGCGAATGAGTGAGCGCAACGGCTTGTGGGAACGGTTGGCTCGCCTACTCGGCCGGCTCAGCCTCAACGACGAGGGCCAACGGACGCTCTTCACTGTTCGGTATACCGTGCTGGACGCAGAGATGACGGGTCTCGATCCCGAGCGCGATGAGTTCTTGGCGATCGGTGCGGTGCGGATGGTGGGTCCGCGCATCGTCTTGGGGGAGACGTTCTACCGGTTGATCAAGCCGGCCAAAGCCCGCTGGAGCACCAGTGTCCCCATCCACGGTATCCGGCCGAACGATGTCGCGAACGCTCCGCCGGTTTGTGATGTCCTCCCCTCCTTCCTGTCCTTTTGTGTCGACACAGTGCTGGTCGGGCACGGGGTGGAGATCGACCGACTCTTCCTGCACAAAGCTGCCGAGCGACTCGGGACGCGTCTGCCGCCGCTGCTCTGGATCGACACAGGGCGAGTGGCACGATGGCTGGTGACACGGCACGGCACGTTTGCCGAAGCGGCAGCAGACCGCGGGCGCTTCAGCCTGGACGATCTGGTCGCTGCGTACGAGATCGTGCCGCCCGCGCGACACCATGCCTTGGCCGATGCCTACGTGACCGCACAGGTGTGGCAGCGACAGCTCTACGAGCTCGCGTTGGAGGGGATCAACTCGCTGCGCGACCTGCGGCTCGCTGGGCTCGCTTAGGTGAGGGCAGTAGAGACGAGAACGAGCGTGATACGTGCTGCGAGGAGGAACAGCGCGAGGAGGAGACTCACGGACGCTGAAGAAAGCCGCGGGAAGAGACGACCGGCCGGGCGGCAAAGCGGGTCAGTCAGGAGATGGAAGAGGCGACTGACGACGGTCACCTGACCGCGTGTCAGCCAGTCGAGTACAGCGCGGCCGACGAGGAGCCACATCGCGATTGCCAGGATCCAGTTGACGATCTCCACGAGTCGCCACAGCATCGCTCGTTCCTCGGCCTGAGGCGCAAGGCCACGTGACAGAGAGCGGAAGCATGACGAAATGCCGGGTACCGGGCTCATCCGGTACCCGGCTTCGTTCTATGGACAGTCAGTCCTGACCTGCTGGAGCTACGCCAGGTGCGGTGCCAGGTGCAGGACCGGGAGCGGGGAGATGCATCTCGCCGACCGGAATCCGCAACTGGTCCACCATATCCTGGATGTACTTCGGTGCCGGCGCAGTAGCGAGACTGACTACGATAAGCAGGATAAAGTTGGCGAGCATTCCGAAGATGCCGGCCGAGAGGTGGGAAAGTCCGAGGACGTTGAAGCGAGGATCCACGTAATTCCATACCATGTAGACCACGCAGGCAACCAGCCCACCGATCATACCCGCGATCGCCCCGTTGGCATTGGCACGCTTCCAGAAGATACCGAGCAGGAGGACAGGGAAGAAGGTGGAGGCTGCGAGGGAGAATGCCCAGGCAACGAGCTGCACGATGAGCGCGAATTGGGGGATCGCCAGGAGCGCGGCGGCAAGGGCTGCCACCAGAATCATGATGCGACTGAGCAGGAACCGCCGACCGTATGGTGCGTTCGGATTGATGATCTTAGCATAGACGTCGTGAGCAACGGCGGTCGAAATGACGAGCAAGAGGCCATCGGCTGTCGAGAGCGCGGCGGCCAGACCACCGGCCGCGACCAGTGCCGCGATGGTGAACGGCAAGCCAGCGATCTCCGGTGTCGCGAGTACGACGATGTCACCGTTGATCGAAAGTTCGCTGAACTGGAGGATACCATCGTTGTTGGCATCAGTGATCTTGAGGAGTCCAGTCTTGATCCAGTTCGCCGTCCAATCGGGCAAGGCATTGATCGGCTGCCCGACAACGTTCTGCAGAACCTCCCAGCGCGAGAAAGCAGCGTAGGCCGGTGCGGTGACGTAGAGCAGCCAGATGAAGAGAAGCGACCAGCCCACGCTGATGCGCGCTTCCTTCGGGCTGGGAACCGTGTAGTACCGGACTAGGATGTGCGGCAGCCCGACCGTGCCAGCCATCAGGCAGAGGGTGAGAGCCAGGAACTGCCACGGTGTGCCGACCCAGTCCTTCACGGTGATCGGCTCCGGTGGCGTGAGGCCGATCTGCTTGAATGCGGTGATTGCGCTCGCATTGGAGAGTGCCTGCTTGAAGGGTTGGACGTACGAGGATAGGTTCATCGTTTGCTCGAGCTGGGTGATCTCGCTGAGCGCCTTGCCGTACATGAGCTGCGGGAACGGCACACCGGTGAGCTTGGCCGAGAGGAAGGTTACCGGAATCAGGTAGGCGACGATGAGGATGATGTACTGTGCTACCTGTGTCCAGGTGATCGACTTCATCCCGCCCAAGAACGAGCAGACGAGGACGCCGGCGAGTCCGACGAACACGCCGACCCGGTAGTCGAGACCGAAGAAGCGGCTCATCACGATGCCGACACCCGACACCTGGGCGGTGACGTAGGCCAGCGAGACGATAATGGCGCAGATCGCCGCTATGAAGCGAGCCAGTCGAGCGCGCTCGCCGTACCGTGTGGCGACGAAATCAGGGATCGTGTACTGGCCGAACTTGCGGATATACGGGGCGAACAACAGTGCGAGCAAGACATAGCCGCCTGTCCAGCCCATGATGTAGGCCAGACCGTCATAACCCAGCAGCCAGAGTGTGCCGGCCATGGAAATGAAGGATGCCGCGCTCATCCAGTCGGCGCCGGTAGCCATGCCATTGAAGATCGCGGGCACCCGGCGGCCAGCTACGTAGTACTCCTCGAGGCGTCGGGTGAAGTTGAGGATGCCGATGAACGCGTAGAGTGCGAGTGTCAGGAAGATGAACGCATAGCCGATGAAGCGGTGCGGCAGCCCTGCGCGTTCGAGGAGATAGAGGACGAGCGTGAAGACGATGAGGAAGACGAAAAAGGCGCCGTAGTACCGAGCGAGGCGGCGACGGAATGCGCTCAGCTGTGCATGAGTCAAGGGCGTGTAGCCAGCTTCCTGTGCCATACCTGCCCTACTCCTCTTCCTCGAAGCCGTACTTCTTGTCGATCACGTTGTTCATTGTCAAGGCATAGATGAAGATCAAGATTACATAAACGGTGATCGAAAACTGGCTGGAAAGCCAATAGCCGAGCGGGAAACCAGTGAGGATCTTGATCTTGTTCAAAGAGGCTGCGAACGGGGGATGGAGATAGGTCACCGCGAACCAGATCACCAGGAGCGTCAGCATCAACCGCCACTGCTCACGCCAGTACGCTTCTAACCGGCTCGTGTCGACTGGTGCCGTACCCGTCATGGTACTCCCTCCTGCCCTCCGCTTGCCGAGTATCGCGCGGGGGATCAACCCGATCCGATCGCCCCTCCTCAGCTCCTCCGATCCTCGCGCCCGCGTCAGTGCACCGGGTCACCTCCTCTCCTGATGACTGTCCGCTCGCCCAGCGCTCGTAGCCGCGACCGTTCCGAGTCGAGAGGATCGGATTCAAGCCTATTCCTCTGGTGTGCTCATCATGCGACAAGGCTACAAGGTCTATAGCGGAACCTGCATGCATTGTCAAGAGGGATTCTCTTTCTAACACGATAACGCGGCTTTATAGGTGGGGCTGTGCACCGAACTCGACGAGCGCCCCGATTCGACGCTCTGACGATCGCACGCCCCGATGTGGTGCACGCGGGGACAGGCGCCGCTCGGTAACCAGTGTGGTCAGTTCGGACGTGCTGTCCGTACACTATGCGGAGGGGCGATGATGACGACGCCGATACGTCGACAGTATCTCGCCATCAAGCGCCAAGTTCCGGGGGCGCTTCTCCTGTTCCGCCTGGGTGACTTCTACGAGCTGTTCGACGAAGACGCCGAGATCGCCAGCCGTGTTCTCGATATCGCTTTGACCTCGCGTGACCTCGGCCAAGGGCAACGCGTCCCGATGGCAGGCATTCCAGCGCATGCCGCCGAGCCCTACATCGCCAAGCTGGTCGCCGCTGGGTACCGGGTAGCTTTGTGCGACCAGGTGGGTGAACCAGACGGGCGGAAGTTGGTGGAGCGGCGGATCACCCGCGTCCTCACTCCTGGTACGCTCACCGACCCCGCGATGCTGGATGCGAAACGGAACACCTTCATCGCCGCGCTCTATTTCGACGATACGCGTGCTGGTCTGGCCTATACCGAACTCTCCGTTGGCGAGTTCGCTGCGACCGAGGTTATCGCTCCGGCGCCGGAGGAGCTTCCTGCAGCGGTCGAGCGCGAGTTGCTGCGGATCGCGCCGGCCGAACTGCTGGTTCCAGCCAGCCAAAAGGACCAGGCACCAGACATCGGGGCGATCGTGACGCAGACGGACGACTGGGCGTGGCGACAGCACACAGCGCGCGAACTGCTGCAGGAGCACTTCCGGGTGGCATCACTCGAAGCGTTCGGCCTGGAAGAGCGTCCTGCTGCCCTGCGCGCTGCTGGTGCGCTCCTGCAGTATCTCCGCGAAACGCAGGCCGGTAACCTGCCGCACCTCGACGATCTGGTCGTCTACCGTACCGATACGTACATGACCTTGGATGCCGCCACCAGGCGCAATCTCGAGTTGCTGGAGGGGGTGCGCGGCGGTCGCGAGAGTGCGCTGGTCGCAGTACTGGATCGGACGCGCACACCGATGGGTGCCCGATTATTACGGCGCTGGCTCGGGCAGCCGCTGCTCGACGTCGGAGCGATCGTCCAGCGGCAGGAGCGCGTCGCGGCACTGGTCGAGGAATCGCTGGCACGGATGCAGCTCGGTGAGCTGCTCGCCGGCGTCGCTGACCTGGAGCGGCTGGCGAATCGCCTCGTGACGGAACGGATCACACCGCGCGAGCTGCAGCACCTCGGCCGGTCGCTTGCCACTTTGCCGCGGATCGCTGAGCTTCTCGATCAGAGGCCGGAACTGGCGACCCTCGTGACCTTTCCGGACCTACAGCCAGTAGCGGAGCTGGTCGCGCGTGCCCTTGTAGACGATCCTCCAGTGGCGTTGGGTCAGGGGGCTGTGATCCGACCTGGTTTCGCTCCCGAGCTCGATGGGCTGCGCAGCCGGGCACACGCCGCGCGCGAGTGGATCGCCTCGCTCGAGCAGCGGGAGCGGGAACGGACCGGAATCCGCTCGCTCAAGGTCGGGTACAACAAGGTCTTCGGCTATTACATCGAGGTGAGTCATGCCAACCGGCACCTGGTACCGGACGACTACCAACGCAAGCAGACGCTGGTCGGTGCCGAGCGCTACATCACACCGGAACTGAAAGAGTACGAGCAACTCGTGCTCCATGCTGAGGAGCGGATCGCGGCGCTGGAAGCCGACGTGTACCGTCGTATCGTCGGTGAGATCGCCGCGTGTGCCGGTCAGATCAAGCGTGTGGCGCAGCAGATTGCCGAGCTGGACGTCTACCGATCGCTGGCCGAGGTCGCCGTCGAGTGTCGCTACGTCCGACCGATCGTCGACGACAGTACGACGCTCGAGATCGTGGGCGGCCGGCATCCTGTCGTGGAATCGACGCTCGAGACCGGTCGTTTCGTCCCCAACGACACGCGACTCGACACGGACGACGAGCAGATCGTGATTCTCACCGGACCCAATATGGCTGGGAAGTCGACCTATCTGCGCCAGGTCGCGCTCATCGTCCTGCTGGCACAGATCGGTTCGTTCGTCCCAGCCGAGCGGGCACGAATCGGGCTGGTCGATCGGATCTTCACGCGGATCGGTGCCCAGGACGATATCGCCTCCGGGCAGAGCACGTTCATGGTCGAGATGGTCGAGACCGCGACGATTCTCCGGCAGGCGACGCGCCGCTCGCTGGTCGTACTCGATGAGGTCGGTCGGGGCACGAGTACGTACGACGGATTAGCGATCGCTCGTGCTGTTGTGGAGTACCTGCACAACCATCCGCGACTGGGTTGTCGGACCCTTTTTGCGACGCACTACCACGAGTTGACCGAGCTGGAGCGTGTCCTGCCTCGGGTGCGCAACTATCGGATGGACGTGCTGGAGGAGGGCGATCAAGTTATCTTCCTGCACCGCGTCGTGCGCGGCGGAGCGGACAAAAGTTACGGCATCCACGTCGCGCAGCTGGCTGGTTTGCCGCAGGCGGTCGTTCGGCGTGCCCGCGAAATTCTGGCCGATCTCGAGGCGGGACGAGCCGGTGAGCGAACCCGACGTCGCGGAACGATGCGTAAGGACGTGCCGATCACCGTACAGCTGACGCTGTTCGATCCCCCGCATCCGGTACTCGAACGTCTCAAGGCACTCGAACTCGACGCGCTGACGCCCCTCGAGGCGCTCACGCTCCTCTACGAGCTGCAGCGGATGGTGCGCGAGGGAGACGCGGCGCGTTAGTCGTCCGTCGCTGGAGCAGGCGGACTCGTCCGTGTCTGTTGCGGCCGGAGGATACGAAGCGGAGCGAGGGCGCTGAGTGCCAGGGCAGCGGAGAGCAGGAAGACAGCCCGGGGACCAAGCGTTCCGTACGTTGGGGTATAGAGTGCTGGTGCGAGCCCCTGGACGAGAAAGCGTGCTCCCAGGAAGTAGGCCGATGCTGTTCCTCGATGCGTCGGTGCCGCTTGCACGGCCAAGGTACTGAATGCTGTCCAGGTGAGCATGGCAGCCAGACCGAGTGCCAGGTATGCAGCAGCGAACACCCATGGATGCGGTGCCAGCGCCATGGTCGCGATAGAGAGGCTAACGGCCAGGAGTCCGATGGTCGAACCGGCCTGCAGGTCGACTCGCTCGAGCAAATACCCAGCAGGCGGCCCGAACAGGATGGCACCCAAGCCGTAGAGCGACACGATGATGCCGATCGTGGCGTAATCGAGTTGCCACAGGTCTCGGAGTGTCTGGCCAAGCAGGTATGCCGTACCCATGACCGCGGCGTTCGTCAGGAACGCCAGAACGACAACCTGCGCGACGGAACGGTTGAGCGCCTGGGCGAGTTCGCGAAGCGAGGCACGCAAGGAGACGGCGCGCGGTCGATCCGGTACGGCCTTCCCGAAGCGACGGAACCAGACGAACAGCCACCCGCCAGCGATCCAGCTCAAGAGCGCGACCGAGACGAAGAAGAGGCGCCAGGACCAGCCGGCAAGAAAGCCGGCGACCAGCGGCCCGAGCAGGTGGCCGCTCTGGTTCGCGGCGGAAAAGACCGCGACGGTTCTCGGCAGGCGTTGCGGTGGGAGCGTATCACCCAGCGTGGCGAGAAGAATCGGCGTTGTGAACGCGTTGGTGATGCCCAACAGGATACAGCCGAGGACGAAGATCGGGAGATTGGGGGCGAGGGCACAGAGCAGTGCTGCGAGCCTGAAGGTGGCGAACCCGACCAAGATCGTTCCCCGGCGCGAGGTGAGGTCGGAGATGGTGCCGGAGAAGAACTGGCAGAGACCGAAGGTGACGAAATAGGCAGGGACGATGATCGAGAGAATCCCTCGATCGACATGAAACACGCCCTGCAGGATCGGGAAAACGATCGGGAAGCCACCACCGTTGTAGGGACCGATCAAGGATCCAAGGTGGAACGGCGCCAGGATCCACTGGCTGACAGGCTGGCGCTCGATGACAGGAGATCGTTCTGCACGCACCAACGCGTCCTTCCTCCGCCGTGAGTGTAGTCCGACGGTATTCGCATGAGCAGAGCGATGTTCGCCTAAGCGGA
>BEID01000016.1 GCA_002898975.1 bacterium HR27
AGATGGCCGGACGCCTCGCCGCCGAGGAGATGGCATCGCGACTGCGAGAGCGCGCGAACGCCCGGGGAGCGAAGGACTGCGAGGTACTCGGGCCGACCCCTGCGTTCGTGAGCCGCATCCGCGGCTACTACCAGTGGCAACTCCTGGTGCGCGGCGAGGACGGTCCACGGATCGTCGCTGAAGTGCCCCTGCACGGTGGTTGGATCGTCGACGTCGACCCGGTGAGCGTGCTGTGAGCGGCTATACTTCTTTGCGAAGACGGGCGTGAGGGTTCGAGACGATGGCGGTACGGACGATCATCACCGAGGGTGATCCGCGACTCCGGCAGAAGGCGCTGCGCATCCGCACTGTCGACGACGAGGTGCGGCGGCTAGCGCGTGACCTGTGGGACACCGTTCGGGAAGCCCGCGGCCTCGGACTGGCCGCGCCGCAGATCGGTGTCCTGCGCCGGATCATCGTGGTGTCGATCCCGCCGGACTACGCCGAAGAGGGGGATCCCGGCGTCGAACTCACCCTGATCAATCCGGAGATCGTACGGGCAAGCGGACGGCAGGTCGGTCTCGAGGGCTGCCTGAGCATTCCCGGCTGGTACGGTGAAGTGCCGCGCTTCATGCACGTCACCGTGAAGGCGCTCGACCTCGATGGACGCGAAATACGCGTCAAGGGAAGCGGCCTGCTCGCCCGGGTGCTGCAGCACGAGATCGATCATCTCGACGGCATTCTCTTCGTGGATCGGATCGAAGACCGTTCGACGCTGCGGTATATCCCGGACGAGGATGAAGAAGGGGCGACGTCTGCCGAGGCCGCAGCCTCATGAAGCGCTGGCTCAGAGGACGATTTCGGCCTGTTGGACGCGGCTCTGTTCGGCGACCAGGATCGCATCGATCGTCGCGAGGGTCTGATCGATGCGATCCGTTTCATTGAAGACGACGTAGTCGAACTCGTAGACGCGAGCGAGTTCGCGCGACGCCGTGGCGATCCGTTCCATGAGGGTCGCAGGATCGTCGGTCTTCCGGCTGCGCAAACGCTGCATCAACTCCGCCATCGACGGTGGAGCGAGGAAGATGAGGATCGCCTGCGGCACGAGTCGACGAATCGAGGCGGCTCCCTGTACGTCGACCTTCACGACGACCGTCTTGCCGCTGCGGAGAGCCCGGCGAACCCGCTCCTTGGGGACACCGTAGAGGTGGCCGTAGACTTCGGCCGATTCGAGAAATTCGCCGCGCTCGCGGGCCGCGAGGAACTCTTCGCGCGTCATGAAGATGTAGTGCACACCGTCGATCTCGCCGGGCCGGCGCGGCCGGGTGGTAGCGGTAACAGCGAAGTAGAACTCAGGATGCGCCTGGCGCATCCGCTCGATCACGGTGTCTTTACCGACACCGGAAGGGCCGGAGATGACGATGAGCTTCGGGCGGACACGCTGCCGGAGTTCTTCGAGCAGTTCGTCGGCCTGCGTATTCAACCCGAGATCGTCCGTCACCGGCGCCGACCTCCCGTTCCGCTCGCTGCTCCCACCCTGCCACGGCGGCACCCGCCATCCAGGGTCATTGTGCCATAGCTCGCGCGGTTCGTTCGTGAAACGCACGGAGGCGAAATCGTGTTCGATGTTCTGACGATCGCGGCCCTCGTCGACGAGGTCCAGCGAACCCTCATCGGTGGGCGTGTCCAGAAAGTCGCGCAGACCGGACCGTTCGCTGTCGGACTCGAGATCTACGCCGGTCAACGCTGGGGACTTCTGATCGACATCAAACCGCAGGAACCCAAGCTGTACCTGACCCGCTCCCTACCGGCAAGCGACCCCGACCTGGTGACACCGTTCCTGTTGCTGCTCCGCAAGTACGTGCGGGGAGCGCGGCTCGTGGCCGTCGAGCAGGTCCCACTCGAGCGCATCGCCCGGTTCCGTTTCGCTACCGTGCTCGCCGAGGAGCGTCGCGGTGACCTGGAGCGGAAACCGGTCGAGACCGAGTTCATCGTCGAGCTGATGGGCCGGCACAGCAACGCCATCCTGGTCAGTGCGGACGGGCATATCCTCGATGCCTTGAAGCGCGTGCCGCCCACGATGAGCGCAGTACGGCCGGTCTTGCCGGGCCGTCCCTACCAGCCCCCACCCCCGCAACTCAAGCGCGACCCACGCCAGCTGACAGCGGACCGTGTCGCCTCGCTCCTGCTGGAAGCACGGCCGGACGCTGAACTGCCGACGCTACTCGTCCAACAGCTCGCCGGATTCAGCCCCCAGATGGCCCGCGAGGCAACCTACCGAGCAGTCGGTGCGGCGAGCGTGACTGTCAACGAACTCCGTGAGCGGCCGGACATTCCAGCGCGGCTGGCGGCTGCGATCGCGAGTGTCCTGGAGCCGCTGGAGACGCACCACTTCGAGCCGACCGTGTACCGGAGCAGCGGTGAGCCAGTCGCGTTCGCAGCTATCCCCCTGCACTATTTGCACGGGCTCGAGGTCGAAACCTGCTCCACCATCTCGGAAGCGATCGAGCGCTTCTTCCTCGAACGGCCGGAGCCGAGCGAACGAGCCGCCGATCGGTATGCACAGCGGCGCGCGCGTCTCCTGGAAGCGATCGCACGCGAGCGCGCCCGGCTCGAGGCACGCGTGCGCGCGCTCGAACAAGAACGTGACCGTGCAGCGGAGGCAGAACGCTGGCGTCTCATGGGCGAAGCGATCCTCGCCTCGCTCGCCGTGATCGAACCGGGTCAGCGCGAACTCGTGTTCGATGGCCTCCGCATCCCGCTCGATCCGGAGCGCACACCAGTGGAAAACGCCCAGGAATACTTCGAGCGCTACCGCAAGGCGAAAGCTGCCGCCGAGCAGGTACCAGCGCGTCTGGAAGCGACGCGATTGGAACTGGAGTATCTCGAGCAGTTGCGCGCCCTGGCGATGGTCGCCGAGTCGGCAGAGACACTCGAGGCGCTCCGGCAGGAACTCGGCCTCCTGGAGGACGCTGCGGGCAGCGCAGCATCGGGCAAGAAGGCGAAACAACGCAAGCTGCGTGTCTGGCGAACGGAGCGCGGCGACCGCATCATCGTCGGTCGCAATGCCCGCGAGAACGACTGGATCACCTTTTCCGTGGCTCGCCCGGACGACACGTGGCTCCATGCCCGCGGCCTCGCCGGGTCACACGTAATCGTGCAGTGGGCGGGGCCGGAAGACCCGCGCATTCTCGAGAAGGCCGCTGCGATCGCTGCATGGTACAGCGAGGGACGGGAAAGCACGCGGGTCGCGGTCGATGCGACCCAGCGTCGCGACGTGCGGCGTATTCCTGGTGCAGCGCCCGGACTCGTCCGCTACCGGAACGAGCGGACGCTCCACGTTCGTCCGCTTCCTCCAGGCGAACTCGGCCTGGTCGAGGCGTGAGCGGTCACACCGGCTTGGCGAAGCGCGCGAGGAGCACACCGAGCTCGTAGAGCACGTACATCGGCGCAGCGACCAGGAACATGTTGAACGGATCGGGCGTCGGCGTGATGATCGCCGCAGCCACCGCGATGATCAGGATCGCGAACTTGCGGAGCGAGGCCAGCCGCTTGGCCGTCACGACGCCGAGCTTGGCCAGGATGAAGATCACGACCGGAAGCTCGAACACCACGCCGACCCAGAGGAGCAAGGTCATGTAGAAGGAGATCACCTCTTCGGCTCGGAACTGCGCCTCGAAGACGCTCGCGCCGAAATGCGACAGGAACGACAGCGCCCGCGGGACGATCACGAAGAAGGCGAAAGCGACACCGGAGACGAACATGATGGAGACGAAGGGAAGCGCGCGGAAGAGATAGCGCCGCTCCTTGCGCGTCAGTCCAGGTGCGAGGAAGCGCACCAACTCGTACACGATGACCGGCATCGCGAAGCCGACGCCGAGATAGAGGGCAACTTTGGTATAGGTGATGAACGACTCGGTCGGCGTGATCGAATAGAGCCGCTCGATCCCCGACATGCGGATGATGAGCCGCATGGTCGGGAAAGCGAGCGCGAGACCGATGACGAAGCCGACAGCGACAGCCAGGAGCGAGATGATCAACCGTTGCCGGAGCTCCTCGAGGTGCTCCTGGAGGGTCATCTCCTTGTAGAACTCTTCCGGTTCCGGCTCCGGCTCGTTCGGTTGCGGAGCGGGTTGTCCACGGACTCGATCGAGAAGGCTGGCCATCTTCCCCTCGCCGCTGCATGACGAGTTCGTTTTCGCCGACAAGCGTAACAGACGGGCGCGGAGACGACGAGTCCCGCGCCCGTCCGCGGTTCACTGTCGCTGTCACTCCGTCACTTCTTGTTGAGATGCTCCTCGATGAAGTTGATCGCGTCGCGGACGGTGACGATGTTGGCTGCCTCCTCGTCGGAGATCTCGATGCCGAACTCCTCCTCGAGCTGCATGATCAGCTCGACCAGGTCGAGCGAATCGGCGTTGAGATCCTTGACGAACTCGGCATCCAGCGTCACCTCGCTCGGGTCGACACCGAGCTGCTCAGCGACGACGGCCTGTACCCGCTCCAGAATTGATGACGAGGACACGCGAACCACCTCCCCAGCGTCCGAACCTGCACCCCGAGGGTACACCGCCACGCCTTCTCCGGTAGTATGACTGAGACGGCCGCCTTCTGCAAGCGGGAGTGACGTCTCGACGACCCTCGCGATCTCGAATGGCTGCGGCTGGCAGCACCGGCAAAATGAGCGCGGCCGATGAAGGTCACTCAACTTCCCGAGGATGCCAGATTCGCAGCGATCGTTCCGAGCACCCCGTTCACGAAGCGACTGGAACTTTCGCCACCGTACTGCTTGGCGATTTCGACAGCTTCGTTGATCGCAGCCTTCAGCGGAACATCCGGTTCGTGCAACAGCTCGTAGATCGCGATGCGCAGGATATTCCGATCGACCGGCGGAAGCTGCTCCACTGGAAACGCTGGCGCCGCTTCGCCGATCATGCGATCGATCCGCTCGAGATCTGCGTGGACGCCGGTGACGAGGCGCTCCGCGTAGCGCCGCACCGGCTGCGGGATCTGCGACTCGGTGCGATACCGTTCGAGCACCTCGTCCAGCCGGTGTCCGGCGACGTCGACTTCGTAGAGAATCTGGAGCGCCAGGATCCGCGCCTGGCGTCGGGTACGAGCGAGCGTCATCGTTCGTTCCTCCCGGCCCCCCTGCCGCTCGCCGGTCGCACGTCGGCGGACTTCGTTGGTAGACGACACGATCGAGATCATTTCCGGATCCTCCGGCACGAGGAGCCGTCTCCTGAAGCGGTGCTACGGTAGTAGCCCGCACACCGATTGTACCCGTGGTCAAGCGTGCTGGTTGGACAAGAACTCGGCCAGAAACGTCGTACTGTGGCGCGCTGCGCGGAAATCCGGATGCTGCAGGACGCGCCGCAAAACCGGAATCGGCGTCGGTACACCGCGGATGATCGTTTCCCGGAGCGCGCGGTCGAGCCGTTCGATCGCCTGCGTGCGATCGACGCCCCAGGCGATCACCTTACCGATGAGCGAGTCGTAGTGCGGTGGCACCACGTAGCCGGTAAAGGCATGGGAATCGACGCGGATACCCGGCCCACCGGGCCAGATCAGTTCCTCGATCTTCCCCGCTCGGGGCGCGAAATCGCGGTCAGGATCCTCGGCAGTCACGCGCACCTCGATCGCATGCCCGCGCGGTACCAGGTCGCGCTCGTGGAGATCGAGCGGTTCGCCAGCCGCGATCGCGAGCTGCCACTGCACCAGATCGAGCCCGGTAACGACTTCGGTAACGGGGTGCTCGACCTGGATGCGCGCGTTCGCCTCGGTGAAGTAAAAGTTGCCATCGCGATCGAGGAGGAATTCGAACGTGCCTGCCCCAATATACCCGACAGCACGAGCACCGCGGACGGCCGCCTCGTGGAGTGCACGCCGTACCTTCGCCGGAAGCTCGGGAGCCGGTGCTTCTTCGATCAGCTTCTGGTAGCGACGCTGAATGGAACAATCGCGCTCCCCGATCGCGTACACGTTCCCGTGCTGATCGGCCAGGATCTGTACCTCGACGTGACGTGGTCGTTCCAAGTAGCGTTCGAGGTAGACCGACGGATCACCGAACGCTGCCTGCGCCTCCTGCTGTGCCACCTGGAGAGCCGTCGCCAGCTCCCGTTCGTCGCGTACGATGCGCATGCCGCGTCCACCGCCACCGGCAGCTGCCTTCACGAGAATGGGATAGCCCAGCCGGCGAGCGATCCGGCGTGCCTCGCTGATGTCGCGGACCGGATCGTCGCTTCCGGGTACGATCGGCAGCCCGGCACGTTGCATGAGCTTGCGTGCTTCCGCCTTGTCGCCGAGTGCCCGCAGCGTCGCGGGCCGTGGCCCAATGAAGGTGATTCCGCACTCCTCGCAGATCTCGGCCAGGAGCGCGTTCTCCGCCAGGAACCCGTACCCGGGATGGACGGCATCGCAACCGGTCACCACCGCGGCACTGATGATCGCTGGAATGTGGTTGTAGCTCCGGTCGGCCGGCGCGGGACCAATGCAGATCGCCTCGTCGGCCAGGCGAACCGGGAGCGAGTCGCGGTCGGCCTCAGAGTAGGCCACCACTGCCGGGATCCCGAGCTCCCGGCAGGCGCGCAGAACACGTAACGCGATCTCACCGCGGTTGGCGATCAGGACCTTCCGGATCATCGGCACTCACGAAGCCATGAAGAGGCCGCCATCGACGGCTAGCACTGCGCCCGTGATGTACCGCGCACCGGGGGAAACGAGGAAGGCGATCGCCTCGGCGACGTCCTCGGGTGTCCCGTAGAAGCCGACAGGAATCTGCTCGAGGATCCTGCGCTGCAGTTCGGCCGGCAGTACCTCGGTCAAGCGCGTCTGGATGAAACCGGGTGCGACGACGTTCGCTGTGATACCGCGGCTGGCGACCTCCCGGGCTAACGACTTCGTGAAACCGATGATCCCGGCCTTGGCAGCCGCATAGTTGGTCTGCCCCATGTTCCCGACCAGCCCGACGACCGAGGAAACATTGACGATCCGTCCGTACCGCTGGCGCATCATCGGTCGCAGCGCGGCGCGACAGCAATAGAAGACGCTGGTGAGGTTCGTTTCCAGCACGGCGCGCCAGTCTTCGTCGCGCATCCGCAGGAGCAACGTGTCGCGCGTGATGCCGGCGTTGTTCACCAGTGCATCCAGCCGCCCGAAACGGTCGATCGTCGCCTCGACCATCGCGCCGACCTGCTCCGGATCGGTGACATCGGCACGGAACGCCATCGCCGTCCCACCTTGCGCGACGATCTCGCGGACGAGTTCCTCGGCCAGTTGCTCCTCGCCCCGGTAGTTGACCACGACCTTGAACCCGTCGCGCGCCAACCGCAGTGCCGTCGCCCGTCCGATGCCACGTACTGCACCCGTGACGATCGCCGCACCGCGCTCGCTCGTCGCTTCCATCGTTCCTCCTCACCGGCTCGCTTCGGACGCACGCGCCCGCGCCTCATCCACCAGTTGCTCCGCAGTGTAGGTCATCGCCTCGGGCACGATACGCCGGACCAACCCGCTCAGGACTTGCCCCGGGCCGATCTCCCAGAACGCGGAGACACCCAGCTCGGTCGCCTTCCGGACGACCTCGACCCAGCGCACCGGCGCAGCGATCTGCGCGACGAGTTCGGCTCGGATCTCTTCCGGGTCGGTCAGGACACGGGCATCCGAACAGGCGATGAGCGGTACCCGCGGTGGTCGGATCGTCACACCCGCCAGATCGCGCGCCAGTTCTTCGGCGACCGGCCGCATCAGCGAGGAATGGAAGGCAGCGTTGACCGCGAGCCGGACCACTCGGCGCGCACCGCGCTGGCGGGCCAGGTCGGCCGCCCGGTCGAGCGCCTCGTCGCGTCCGCTGAGCGTCAACTGGTTGGGCGCGTTCTCGTTCGCCAGTTCGACTCCCGTCTCGGCCGCGATCGCCTCCAGTGTCGCACGGTCGAGGCCGATAACGGCAAGCATGCCGCCCAGGCCGTACCGCTCCATCAGCTCGCCACGCCGGCGGACGATACGGATGCCGTCCGCGAGGTCGAGGCTACCCACGGCGACAAGCGCGGTGTACTCGCCGAGTGAGTGCCCGGCAACGACCGCCGGCTCCGGCAACGCTCCGCGCTCCTCGAGAACCCGGAGGTACGCGATGCTCGTCGCCAGCAGCGCTGGCTGCTGGTTCCGCGTCGCAGCCAGCTCCTCCGCAGGCCCTTCGAAAATGACGCGCGAGAGCGGGAAACCGAGAACTGCGTCGGCCTCCTCGAAGACAGCCCGCGCGAGCGGTTCGCGCTCGGCCAGCGCTTTCCCCATGCCGACCGACTGCGAGCCCTGCCCGGGGAAGATCCACGCATGCTGCACGCTTCAGCCTCCGCGTCGGACGCCCGTCGCCCCCCAGCGCACGACGCTCGCGGCCCAGGCGAGCCCGGCACCGAAGGCGACCAGCACGACGTTCATACCTGGCCGGAGCACACCCTGTTCCGCAGCCTCGGCGATCCCGAGCGGGATCGACGCTGCCGAGGTGTTACCGTACCGGTCGAGGTTGATCCAGACCTTTTCCCACGGCAGACCGAGACGCTTGACCGCCGCATCGATGATGCGAACGTTGGCCTGGTGGGGAATCAGGAGATCGATGTCGTCGAGGGTCAAACCAGCCCGCTGGATCGCCTCGAGTGCCGCTTCACCGATGATCCGAACGGAGAAGCGGAAGACCTCGCGGCCATCCATGCGCATGAACGGCCGCTTCGGCGGTAACGCTCCGTTCGCCATCAGAAGCTCGGGAAAGCCCTCGAGATAGAGGTGCATCGCGCCGCTGCCGTCGGAACCGTGGACGGTCGAGAGCACACCTTCGTCCGCCTCGCTCGCCTCGAGCACCACCGCACCGGCGCCGTCGCCGAAGAGAACACAGGTACTGCGATCAGAGAAATCGAGCCAGCGCGTCAGCGCATCGACACCGACGACCAAAACGGCCCGCGCCGTACCGGCCATGATGAACTGGGCACCGACGCTCAACGCGTAGACGAAGCCCGAACAGGCCGCGACGAGATCGAAGGCACCAGCGCGCGTCGCGCCGATAGCTGCCTGGAGCAAGGAAGCCGTGGCCGGCATCAAGTAGTCCGGCGTCGTCGTTGCGACGATGATGAGATCGAGTGTCCCTGGCTCCAGGGCTGCCGTCGCCAGAGCCCGCTGCGCGGCCTCCGTCGCCATCCGAACGGTCGTCTCTTCAGGACCAGCGATCCGCCGCTCGCGAATGCCGGTGCGGGTGACGATCCACTCGTCGGAGGTCTCGACCATCCGCTCCAGGTCGGCATTCGTCAGCACTCGTGCTGGGACGTAGGCACCCCAGCCGGTTATGGCGGCACGCTGTGCCATCGCGACGCACCTCGTCCCCTGGCCTCGGTTACGCCTCCGGACGACGCTGCCGCTTCCGGTTCACGTCGATGACGAGCCGGCCGCGATAATGCCCGCAATGCGGGCAGACATAGTGTGTGCGGTGCTTCTGCCCGCAGGTCGGGCACGTCGTCAACGGGGGAACCTCGATGTACTGGTGCGCCGCGCGGAAGCCTTGCCGGCGCTTGCTGACCTTATGCTTCGGAACCGCTCCCATGTCGTCGATCCTTTCATCCGTTCGCAGCTCGGACGCTATCCGGCTCCACCCGGGAGCCCGATCGTGCTGAAGGAAAGTTGTCGCACAGTCAGGCCCGTTCGTCAAGGAGCGCCTGGAGAACGGCCAGGCGCGCATCGACCGCCTCTTCCGGCGGCTGCCACAACGACTCCGGACCCGGGCACTGCGGACCACAGACCGGATAGATCGGCACCGCGAGAACCGCAAATTGCCGGAGGAGCTCATGCAGATCCAGATGGTGATTCTTGTCGATCGTGAAGATATCCTCGTCCTCCGGCGGGGGGAGCGGCAGCCCCGTCAGCACGTCGATCGTCGGCCAGAACTCCGCCTCGAACGTTTCCTCGAAGCGCCCATCGAATTCCGTCAAGCACCGGACACAGGTCAGGTGCGCCGTCACGCGGAGGTCACCCGTCGCCAGGATGCCGTTGGAGGTGCGGAGGAGACGCACTGCTGCATCCACGTCGCGCACGGCGAGGTCGCTGTCGAGGATCAACTGGTCGAGGTGGACCGTGAAGTACCGTTCCGTGCCGACGGGGGCTTTGAGGAGTTGCGCGACGTTGATGATCGTATCGTTCTCGAGGTGCCTGACACGCATGGGAACGTCCTCCGGTGGCGTCCTGGGGGACGCACAACTGCCTAAGTGTAACCGCCGGTGCAGGGATCGGCAATCGACCGCGAAACTATTGCTCTGCGCACAGACATTCACGACACTGGCCAACGTTCCCGACCGGCACACGCCAGCCATGTACAGCCTCACCGTCCGATTATAGGTCCCGCGAGGCACCATCCCAGACCAACCTGGCCTGCAGCAGGGGCCTGAGTCCCCTGGCCGGCAGCCTGACAGCATCCGCGACTCCGCTGTCATCGAGGAAT
>BEID01000017.1 GCA_002898975.1 bacterium HR27
AGATGTTGCCGGAACTGCGAGAGAGGCCGCTCGATCGGATCGCGTGGCTCGCGTCGGAACATGACAGTGCTCCTTTCGTTGCTTGCGTCCGGGCACTGGGAAGGCCAGTACGGCGTTCAGTGTACACTCACCAGCTGAAGGGAACGGTTCGGGTTGGCCTTCCCCGTGACGCAGGCAGTATAGCAGGGATGTACGGACACTGTCAGCGCAGCTCGGTGCCAGGAGGCTGGTCGGATGCAGAAAGGCAGCGTCGCGGAGTACACTGGTGTCATGGAGGAGCGCAGCGATTTCCGGCGTATCGCGATCTGGTTCGGGGGGATCGTCGTCGGCTTCAAGCTGTGGACGGCCCTGCTCGTGGTCGTGTTTTCAGTGAACTGGCCGACAGCCTGGTACCTGATCTTGAATCATGTGGCCTGGCTCGTCGGCTTGGTGTTGTTGGGTACCGGTCCCTTACTGTTCTGGTATCGCTTGCTGCGGGTGCGCCGACGCCGCGCGCAGCTGCTCCGCGCAGAATGGGAGATTTCCGAACCGACGGAAGGGCAACGAGCTCGTTTCTGATTCGCGTGGTGCGCCCGGCAGGACTCGAACCTGCAACCTTTTGCTCCGGAGGCAAACGCTCTATCCATTGAGCTACGGGCGCTCGTGCCTGCTGCATACTATAGCACAAGGCGAAGCGCGTGGACAAGGGACGGGGTACTCGCGGTATCGGCAAGGGGAATCGGTTCGGCCCACTCCAGTGTGTCTTACCGGCGCGCGCCCGACAGGAACGAGAGACCGCCGGCGAGCGGTGTCCCGCAGCCACTTGAACCGCTCTCCTCACCCGGCTGGTTTGTCGGTGGGTCAGGTGTTCTCTCTGGGGTACTTGACATCGGCCCACCTGCGTGGTAAGCTGGCAATTTGCGAAGAGGTGACGCACGCGCATGCGGCGGCGTGACACACAGCGAAGCGAACGGTGGGGCCAGCCGAGCGGCTTGTGGCTGCTCGGGTTCTGGTTTTTCGAGGAACCGCACTCTGTTTTCGGGTGGGACGATCCCGCCCGTGTTTCGTGATCTCGCTGCGTGCACCCCATCAGCCCGACAGGACATCGGCAATCCGTTGCAGCGAAGGGAGTGAAATGGCCGTGACGACAGGGTCGACCACGACGGTATCGCCCGGAATCCGTCAAGTGCGGTCGAATCTCGGTATCGGCCGAGTCTCGTTCTCGCGCATCCCAACCGTGTTGGAGATGCCGAATCTCATCGAACTCCAGCTCAAGTCGTTCGAGTGGTTCAAGACCGAAGGGATGCGTGAGCTTCTGGAAGAAATTTCGCCGATCGTCGATTACAACGGTAAGCTCGAGCTGCATTTTCTCCGGCACTGGTTCGAGAAGCCGCGCTACACACCCGAAATTTGTCGTGAGCGCGATATGACCTATGCGGCTCCGTTGTATTTCCGTGTTCGGCTCGTTGTTCGGGACACGGGTGAGGTCAAGGAAAGCGATATCTATATCGATGACTTCCCGATGATGACCGAGACAGGCACGTTCGTCATCAATGGTGCTGAGCGTGTCGTCGTCTCCCAGCTGGTTCGTTCACCGGGAGCCTACTTCGAGCTCGAGACGGACCCGGCGACCGGGCGACAGCTCTGCATGGCCAAGTTGATTCCCACGCGTGGCGCCTGGCTCGAGTTCGAAACGTCGAACCGCGATGTTCTCTCGGTGAAGATCGACCGGAAGCGCAAGTTGCCGGTTACCGTACTGTTGCGGGCAGTCGGGTACGGCACTGACGAGCAACTCTATGACTTGTTCGCTGACGTCGATACGGATCCTGACCATCGGTACATCGCGGCCACGATCGAGCGCGACCGAACGAAGAGCCGCGAAGAGGCGCAAATGGAGATCTACAAGACATTGCGCCCGGGTGATCCACCCTCGCGCGAGAACGCGGCTGCACTCATCGAGCGGCTCTTCTTCAACCCGCGCACCTACGACCTGGGCAAGGTCGGCCGCTACAAGATGAACAAGCGGTTGGGCCTTTCGGTCGCGCCGGATGTGCGAATTCTCACGCCGGAAGACCTGGCGGCGGTGGTCCGCACGATGATTCTCGTCAATCGTGGCCTCGACCGGCCGGACGATATCGATCACCTTGGCAATCGACGTGTGCGGACTGTCGGTGAGCTCATTCAGATGCATCTCCGGACGGGACTGCAGCGCCTGGAGCGTGGGATCCGTGAGCGGATGACGATCGTCGATATCGAGACAGTCACACCGGGCAATCTGATCAGCAGTATACGGCCGTTGAAGGCAGCGATCAAAGAGTTCTTCGCTGGCAGTCAGCTGTCGCAGTTCATGGATCAGACGAATCCGCTCGCGGAGCTCACGCACAAGCGGCGTGTCTCGGCGCTGGGGCCGGGTGGGCTGAATCGTGAACGAGCCGGGTTCGAAGTGCGGGACGTGCACGACTCGCACTACGGTCGCATCTGCCCGATCGAGACACCGGAAGGGCCGAATATCGGGCTGATCACCTCGCTGGCGACCTACGCGAAGGTGAACGAATACGGCTTCATCACGACGCCGTATCGGCGCGTCTACCGATCCCTCGAGCTGCCAGCGCAGGCCGATCTCCTGGTCGGGCAGGTGATCCGCACCGATGTCGTGGACCCAACGACGGGGGAGGTCCTCGCTACCCGCGGGACGACGGTGGATGCAGCATTGCGCGACCGCTTGCTCGCCGCCGGTGTGCCCCGCGTCGACATTGTGCCCTTCGTCAGCGACGAGGTCGAGTATCTGACTGCCGACCAAGAAGAGCACTACACGATCGCCCAGGCCAACACGCCGCTCGATGAAGGGATGCGATTCGTTGCCCAGCGCGTGGAGGCGCGCCGAGCTGGGAAGTTCGTCCTCGAGGTCCCGGAGAAGATCGACTACATGGACGTCTCGCCGAAACAGGTCGTCTCGGTTTCGGCGTCGCTCATTCCCTTCCTCGAGCACGACGATGCCAACCGGGCACTGATGGGTGCCAACATGCAGCGGCAAGCGGTGCCACTGTTGCGACCGCGTGCGCCGATCGTGGGTACCGGCGTGGAATACCAGGCAGCACGCGACTCCGGCCAAGTGGTCGTGGCGCAGAAGGGTGGCATCGTCAAGTCCGTCACCGCACGGCGCATCGTGGTGCTCGAGGACGATGGGAACGAGCGTGTGTACGAACTCCGGAAGTTCGTGCGCTCGAACCAGGATACCTGCATCAACCAGCGCCCGATCGTGCAGAAGGGGCAGCGCGTCGAGGCGGGTGACGTGATCGCCGACAGCTCGAGCACCGAAAATGGCGAGCTGGCGCTGGGACAGAATGTCCTCGTCGCGTTCATGTCCTGGGAGGGCGGAAACTTCGAGGATGCGATTCTCATCAGCGAGCGTCTCGTGCGGGACGACGTCTACACGTCGATTCACATCGAGAAGTATGAGTGCGAGGCGCGTGATACCAAGCTCGGACCGGAGGAGATTACCCGGGACATCCCGAACGTGGGCGAAGACAGCCTGCGCAATCTCGATGCTGATGGGATCATCCGTATCGGGGCCGAAGTCCGTCCCAATGACATCCTGGTCGGGAAAGTCACGCCGCGCGGTGAAACCGAACTTTCAGCGGAGGAGCGTTTGCTGCGCGCGATCTTCGGCGAACGTGCCCGCGACGTGAAGGATACGAGCCTCCGCGTCCCGCACGGCGTGCACGGCATCGTGATCGACGTCAAGCGCTTCCGGCGGGACGATGAGAACGGTGTCGAGCTACCGGCGGGCGTTAACGAGATGGTGCGCGTGCTGATCGCGCAGAAGCGGAAGATCTCCGAGGGCGACAAGATGGCTGGTCGGCACGGCAATAAGGGAGTAGTCTCTCGAATCGTGCCGATCGAGGACATGCCCTACCTCCCGGACGGCACACCGGTAGACATTATCCTGAATCCAATCGGCGTTCCGTCGCGCATGAATCTCGGGCAGATTCTGGAGACGCACCTCGGCTGGGCGGCGCATACGCTCGGTATCAAAGTCGCCAGTCCAGTGTTCGACGGCGCGAAGGAAGAGGAAATTCGCGAACTGCTCCGCAAGGCTGGCCTGCCCGAGGACGGGAAGGTCGAGCTCTATGATGGTCGGACGGGCGAGAAGTTCGACCGGCCAGTAACGGTGGGCATCATCTACATGATGAAGCTGGTGCATCTGGTCGAGGACAAGATCCATGCCCGCTCGACTGGCCCGTACTCGCTGGTGACGCAGCAGCCGCTCGGCGGGAAGGCGCAGTTCGGTGGGCAGCGCTTCGGCGAGATGGAAGTGTGGGCGCTTGAAGCGTATGGCGCTGCCCACACGTTGCAGGAGATGCTGACGGTGAAGTCGGATGACGTCGTCGGGCGCGTCAAGACCTACGAGGCGATCGTCAAGGGTGAGCCGATCGTCGAGGCAGGCGTTCCGGAGTCGTTCAAGGTCCTCGTCAAGGAGCTCCGGAGCCTCGGACTCTCGGTCGAGGTCCTCAACGAGGACGAGGAGCCGATCGAGTTCGGAGAGGACCACGGTCGGGAGCGCGAGATCCTCTCGCACCTCGATCGCATCAATTTGAGCGGCTTCGAGCGCACGGAAGACTGACGAGCAGGGGTGAGAGCGCATGAGCACTGTCGCACGACAGCGGGACACGCGGAAGACCGTCGACGTCAACAACTTCGAGGCGATCCGTATCGGATTGGCCTCACCGGAAGCGATTCGAAGTTGGTCGTACGGTGAGGTTACTAAGCCGGAAACGATCAATTACCGGACGCTGAAGCCCGAGCACGGCGGTCTCTTCTGCGAGCGCATCTTCGGGCCGACCAAGGACTTCGAATGCTACTGTGGTAAGTACAAGCGGCAGCGCTATGCCGGAACGATCTGCGACAAGTGCGGTGTCGAAGTGACGCGTTCGAAGGTCCGCCGCGAGCGGATGGGCCATATCGAGCTGGCTGCGCCGGTCGCTCATATCTGGTACGTGAAGGGAACGCCGAGCCGGCTCGGCCTGTTGCTCGACATTACGCCGCGGAATCTCGAGCGCGTGCTCTACTTTGCCTCGTATCTCGTCACGCGGGTCGACGAGGCGAAGCGCCAGGAGCTCATCGAGAACATTCGACAGGAACTGGAAGCGGAACTCGAGGAACTCGATCGCCAGCTGGAGGCGAAGCGTCGCGAGCTGGAAGAGGCGCAGTCGGCCGAACTTACGGCGCTGCGTGAGCGCCGTGTCGGGCTCGAGCGTGAGGCGCGCGAGCGCGCCATGACCGAAGTGGAGCGGGTGCGCCGACTGGCGGCCGAGGTACGCGAACGTCTGCAGCAGGCGCTCGGGGATGTCGCCGAGCGTGACATCGAGTTCGCTGGCCGGCTGATCGTCGCGCAGGGTGAGCGGATCGAAGAGCGCCATTTGCTCCTGTTGGATGAGGCAGAACGGGAGGCGGTCAGCGAGGCCGAACGGCTCGGGCGCAGTGCGGTGAGCAGCGAGCAGGCGCTCGTCGAGGCTGAGCAGGAGTTGCTCGTGGCGCGCCTTACCGATCAGCTCGCCACCTACCAAGCAGAGATCGAGCGCCAGAAGCAGGATCTGCGAGCCGAGGCTGACGAGCTGATTCGGCAAGTCCAGGAGATTCATGAACTCCAAGTTCTGACCGAGCAGCAGTATCGTGATCTCCAGGAGATCGCGCCTGGCGTCTTCGAAGCCAAGATGGGGGCTGAGGCGGTCTATGAGGTCGTTTCCCGCATGGACCTCGACCAGCTGTCGGCCCAGCTCCGCGCTGAACTCGCTCAGGCGACCGGTCAGCGGCAGAAGCGGATCGCCAAGCGCTTGCGCCTCGTCGAAGCGCTGCGGAAGAGCGGGAACCGTCCGGAGTGGATGCTTCTGACGGTCCTGCCCGTCATTCCGCCGGACTTGCGACCGATGGTTCAGCTCGACGGTGGGCGTTTCGCGACGTCCGACCTCAACGATCTCTATCGTCGGGTCATCAACCGGAACAATCGGCTGAAGCGACTCATCGAGCTGGGGGCGCCGGACATCATCATCCGCAACGAAAAGCGGATGTTGCAGGAGGCGGTCGACGCACTCATCGACAACGGTCGTCGCGGTCGGGTCGTCTCCGGGACGAGCAAGCACAAGCTCAAGAGCCTGTCCGACATGCTCAAGGGGAAGCAGGGGCGCTTCCGCCAGAACCTCTTGGGCAAGCGGGTCGACTACTCCGGCCGCTCGGTCATCGTGGTCGGGCCAGACCTCAAGCTCCACCAGTGCGGTCTGCCGAAGCGGATGGCGCTGGAGCTGTTCAAGCCGTTCGTCATGCAACGCCTGGTGGTACACGGGCATGCGCACAACATCAAAGCAGCCAAGCGCCTCGTCGAGCGGATGGATCCCCGAGTGTGGGACGTGCTCGAAGAGGTCACGCAAAACTATCTCGTGCTGCTGAACCGCGCGCCGACGCTGCACCGGCTCGGTATCCAGGCCTTCGAGGTGAAGCTGATCGAGGGGTCGGCGATCCAGCTCCATCCGCTGGTGTGCGCGGCTTTCAACGCCGACTTCGATGGCGACCAGATGGCGGTCCATGTGCCGCTGTCGGCAGAGGCGCAGCGCGAGGCGCGCGAGCGCATGCTGTCGACGCGCAATCTGCTCGACCCGTCGGACGGCGAGCCCGTTATCGCGCCGACGCTCGATATCGTGCTCGGCTGCTACGTCATGACGTTGCCTGACCCGAATGCCCGCGGTGCGGGCAAGACGTTCGCCAGCCGCGACGAGGTCGTGCTCGCCTACCAGAGCGGGATGGTCGATCTGCAAGCGCCGATCCGCGTGCGCATGGAAGTCGATGGCAGCGGGCCCCAGCTCGTCGAAACGACGGTCGGGCGCGTCCTCTTCAACGAGATCTTGCCGAAGGAACTAGGCTTCTGGAACGAGCTCATGGACCGGAAGGCGCTGCGGCGCCTCATCGCCGAGAGTTACCAGAAGCTCGGTCCGGACGAGACGGCGCGGCTTGCCGACCGGATCAAGGATCTCGGCTTCCATTATGCGACCAAGAGCGGCATCACCATCGGTGTGACCGACGTGCATATTCCGCCGGAGAAGGCGGAAATCATCGCGCGTGCCGACGCGCGGGTCGCGGAGGTCGAGCGGCAGTATGGCCGCGGACTCATCACCGATGCGGAGCGGCATCGCGAGATCGTGGCGATCTGGAACGAAGCGCGCGACGAGCTGGCGCAAGTGGTCGAGCGCAGCCTGGGCGAGCAGAACAGCCTGTACATGATGAGTAAGTCGGGTGCGAAGGGGAACATCAACCAGATCAACCAGATGGCCGGTATGCGCGGGCTTATGCTCGACCCGAAGGGGCAGATCATCGAGCTGCCAATCCGCTCGAACTTCCGTGAGGGGCTGTCCGTCCTCGAGTACTTCATCTCGACGCACGGTGCACGCAAGGGGCTTGCCGATACCGCCTTGCGAACGGCGGACTCGGGGTACCTGACCCGGCGCCTGGTGGACGTGGCCCAGGACGTCATCGTCACGATCGATGACTGCGGCACCGAAGACGGGATGTGGGTGCGCCTCGAGGACGTACCCGACCGCGAGACATACGCTGACCGCATTCTCGGCCGGGTCGCGGCACGAGACCTCGTCGACCCGGCGACCGGCGAGGTGCTCGTCCGCCGCAACGAGGAGATCACCGAGCCGATCGTTGCCCAGATCGTGGCCTCGCTGGAGCGTGCCGAGCCGGCGCACCGCATCACAGCCGTCATGATCCGGACGCCGCTCTATTGCGCAGCCGATTACGGTGTTTGCCGGCTCTGCTACGGCCGGAACTTGGCGACGCGGCAGATCGTGGAACTCGGTGAGGCGGTGGGTATCATCGCTGCCCAGAGCATCGGTGAGCCGGGTACGCAGCTTACGATGCGGACCTTCCACACTGGTGGTGTCGCGGGTGAAGACATCACGACCGGTCTTCCACGTGTCGAGGAGCTGTTCGAGGCCCGCGAGCCAAAGGGGAAGGCGATCCTGGCCAAGATCGACGGTATTGTCCAGGTTGTCGAAGACGAGTTCGGCCGGAAGGTCGTCGTGCACGACGATCGGATCGAGACCGAAACGTACCGCGTCCCGCAGGGGTACGTCGTGCTGGTCGGAACGGGCGAGCCGGTAGTTGCTGGGCAGGTACTGGCGCGTCCAGCGGAGGGCGAAGGGGAGCCGATCGTCGCGACGATGGACGGCGAGGTCTTCGTTGACGGCGATGAGCTGATCGTTCGGCGGGAAGAGCAGCGTCGCGAGGAGTACCCGCTCCCGGCTGCGGCGCATCTGCTGGTGAGCGACGGCGAGCGAGTCAAGGCAGGGCAGCCGCTCACCGACGGGAATGCCAGCCCAGAGGAGCTGCTCTCGACGCTGGGACGCGACGTGGTGCAGCGCTACATCCTGGACGAAGTGCAGAAGGTGTACAAGTCGCAGGGTGTGGTCACCAACGACCGCCATCTCGAAATCATCATCCGCCAGATGCTGCGCAAGGTCGCGGTTACCGACCCAGGCGACACCGACTTGCTGGTCGGTGAGATGTTGGATCGCGCACAGCTGATGCGGATCAACGAAGAGGTGATTGCGCAGGGCGGTGTGCCGGCGACTGCGCAGCAGGTGCTGCTCGGAATTACCAAGGCATCGCTCGCCACCGAGAGCTGGCTGTCGGCAGCCTCCTTCCAGGAGACGACGCGCGTGCTCACGGAGGCGGCGATCCAGGGGAAGGTCGACTACCTGCGTGGTTTGAAGGAGAACGTCATCATCGGGAAGCTGATTCCGGCTGGTTCGGGCTTCTGGGAACGGAAGCGGCGGCGCGAGGCCGCGCTGAGTGCGCTCGACGAGGTCACACTGGCCGGGCTGGCGGCGGTAGGGCTTGGTCCGAGCGGGGAGCCGCTGGCTGAACTTGGCCAGGGTGAGGCATCGGCCGGAGAAGTGCAAGACAGCGAGCGCTCGCAGGCCGCCGGTAGCGGCGAGCCGGCCTGAGCGAAGCGGAAATGGCCCCCGAACGGGTGGTCGTTTCCTGACGATGCGAGCGTTGGTTGACTTTACGGGCAGATTCCTGTACACTACACCTTCGTGACCCGGGTTCGGGTCACGAAGGTGTGTTATTGTCCTGTGTCGTAGTCGAGCAGGTTTGCTAGTCGTTCTGGGAGAGTGAGGCCCGACGGTGCCGACGATCAATCAGCTGGTGCGCAAAGGGCGCGAAAAGCGGCGCAAGAAGTCGAAGGCGCCGGCGCTCCAGTTCGTGTACAGCCGAGTAGGCCGGAACGCGGGCAAGCTGCGACAGGTTCCAAAAGGGAACCCGCAGAAGCGCGGCGTGTGCATCGCGGTGCGTACGATGACGCCGAAGAAGCCCAACTCGGCGTTGCGGAAGATCGCCCGTGTCCGGCTGACGAACGGTATCGAAGTGACTGCCTATATCCCGGGTGAGGGGCACAACCTGCAGGAGCACTCGGTGGTGCTCGTCCGGGGTGGACGCGTGAAGGATTTGCCTGGCGTGCGCTATCACATCGTGCGCGGTGCGCTCGACGCGAAGGGTGTCGAGAATCGGCGCCAGGGGCGCTCCAAGTACGGAACGAAGAAGCCGAAGGAGTAGCGCCGCGCGCTGGTCGGTGTGCGTCAGGCGGAGTGATTTCCGGCAGACGAAGTGCGGCATCGGGGCGTGTCTCCAGGGTTGCAGCCTTCGTCTGTCTCATGCCGAGAAGCAGAACGGGGGAAGGGGGCGGCGAGAGATGCCGAGGCGACCGAAGTACGAGCGGCGAACGATTCCGCCGGATCCGAAGTACGGGAGCGAACTCGTCCAGCGCTTCATTAACAAGGTGATGCGCAACGGCAAGAAGTCGCTGGCCGAGCGGATCGTGTACAAGGCTTTCGACATCGTTGCCGAGCGGACGGGGCAACATCCGCTCGAGGTGTTCCAGCGAGCCATTCATAATGCCTCGCCGCTCTTGGAAGTAAAGCCGCGACGTGTCGGCGGTGCGACCTACCAGGTGCCGGTTCAGGTCGAACCGCACCGCCGCGTCTCGCTGGCGATGCGCTGGTTGATTCAGTCGGCACGGAATCGGAGCGGGTACAACTTCGTGGATAAGTTGGCTGCCGAGATCATCGACGCAGCCAACAACACCGGTGCGACGATCAAGAAGCGCG
>BEID01000018.1 GCA_002898975.1 bacterium HR27
AACTACGAGTATCGTAGTGTAAGCGTGTGCCGTTGTCAAGGAATCATTCCGATCTCGGGTCGAAGCACTGCTCTGCCGCACGCGGTACAATGGCAGTGGCGAGGATGGATGATGCGACGCGATGCACATCACGAGGCAAGCTGTCCCATCGCACGTGCAGCGCGGCTCCTCGGTGATCACTGGGTTTTGCTGATCCTGCGCGAACTCGGCCAGGGGAACCGGCGGTTCCACGAGTTGCTCGACGGTACCGGCATCAGTCCAGCCGTGCTGTCGCAGCGCCTGCGTTACCTCGAGGCCGAGGGGTTGATTTCCCGGCACGCCTACGCGGAAGTTCCGCCACGCGTCGAGTACGCGCTCACGGAAAAGGGACGTGCTGCGCTGCCGCTCATCGAGCAGCTGCGCGAGTACGGCGAGCGCTGGCTGACACCGGAGCCACCTGAGGATACGGCAGTGCCGTCCGACGAGCCGACCGTGGCCGAAGTGTGAGAACGATCGGAAACGAGCGTGCGCATCGTCTCGCTTCTACCGAGCCTCACCGAAATCTGCTGGGCTCTCGGGCTCGCTGACGATCTCGTCGCCGTCACGCACGAGTGCGACTATCCTCCCGCCGTTGGCGCCAAACCACGGATTACCCGGAGCTTGCTGCCGCCCGGGCTCGGCCATGCGGAGATCGATGCGGCGGTGCGGCAGCGCGTCGCAGCCGGACTCCCGCTCTACGAGCTGGATACCGAGCAGCTCGCTGCGCTGGCCCCCGACCTGATCCTGACGCAGGCCCTCTGTCCGGTCTGCGCGGTCTCGGTCGACGACGTGTGCCGGCTCGCGGCCGCGCTTCCCAGACCACCACACGTCGTCTCGGTCGAACCGACGACGCTCGACGAGATCTTCGACTCGATCGAGACGGTGGGCGAGGCGACCGGCTGCCGGGAAACCGCACGAGCAGTCGTGACCGCGTTACGCCAGCGGCTCGCCTGGATACAGCAACGGCTGGCTGGGGTACGGAGCCGACCCCGGGTTGTCTGCCTCGAATGGCTCGCTCCGCCGATCGTGGCCGGTCACTGGGTGCCGGAAATGGTCGAACTCGCTGGTGGGCACGACGTCCTCGGAATCGCTGGGAAACCCTCGTTCACGGTGACCTGGGAGCACGTCGCTGCAGCTGACCCCGAGGTGCTCGTTCTGATGCCGTGCGGATACGACCTTGCCGGCGTGCAGGAACTCGGCCAGCAGTTGCTGGCCGATCCCGCGATCCGGGAAGTCCCGGCAGTCTCGCACGGGGCAGTCTGGGCCGTCGATGCCTCGAGCTACTTCAGCCGTCCTGGACCGCGCGTGGTGGCCGGCGTCGAAATCCTGGCTGCGCTGCTCCATCCCGAACGCTGTTCGACTGACATGCAAGACCGGGCCGCACCGGTCCGACCGCTCTCGTCGCTCGTCTCCTGATGCGTCAGCTCGTGCGTCTCTCCGGTCCGTTGAGCCTGGTCTTAGCCTCACTCGGCGGCCTCGCCGCGTTCCTCTATCCCTTTCTGCTTCCTGCTTTCGGGATCGAACCAGCACGGGGGAACCAACTGGCTGTACCGCTCCTCTTCGCCGTGCTCGCGCTGCTCTCGGTCGCGGTGCTGGTGAGCGAGGTGCTCCAGGCAGAGCAGCACCGCGGCGATGCAGCGCGCTTCGTCGCGCTCCTCGCCGTTTTGGTAGCGCTGGATGCTGCTCTCCGCTTCGTCCCGAGCTTCATCGGCGCGAGCCCGATCTTTCCTCTGATCATCCTCAGCGGCTACGTGTTCGGTGCACGTTTCGGCTTCGCGATGGGAGCCCTCACCTTGCTCGTCTCCGCGATCCTGACAGGCGGGATCGGCCCATGGCTCCCCTATCAGATGCTCTGCGCTGGCTGGATCGGTCAGTCAGCCGGGTGGCTCCCGAAACGCCACGGTTGGCCGCGGCGGCTCCTGCTCGCCGCGTTCGGTGCCACGTGGGGCTTCCTGTTCGGAGCCTTGATGAACCTCTGGTTCTGGCCCTTCGTCGCTCCCGGCGTCACCGAGAGCGCTGGTCTGTACTGGACACCAGGCATGTCGCTCGTCGAGACCGTGCGCGCCTATGCCCGTTTCTATCTCGCGACCTCGCTCCTCTTCGACGGCACGCGAGCGATCGGCAACGCGGTGCTCCTCCTGCTGCTCGGCGACCCGCTCTGCGTCATACTGGAGCGCTGGCGTCTACGCCTGAGCTGGTACCCCTGGCAACCGCTCGACGAGACCGGCTAAATAGCTCCAGCCTCGCGCATCGCCACGATCTGGTCCGCCGTATACCCCAGCTCCCCCAGCACTTCTTCAGTATGCTCGCCGAGCAGCGGCGGGTGGCGGCGGATATCCGCCGGTGTGCGGGAAAAGCGCCACGGGAAGCCGGTTTGATCGACTGTACCGAGTGTCGGATGCGGGATCCTCCGGTGCAGCTCCAGATGCTGGACCTGGGGATCGGCGAAGACCTCTGGCACGGTGTAGATCGGGCCGCAGGGAACCTGTGCAGCATCGAGACGCTGCACGATCTCGGCAGTCGTCAAGGTCCGCGTCACCGCCTCGATCCGTTCGACCAGTTCCGGGAGATGCGTGATCCGTCCCGCGTTGTCAGCAAAGCGGGGATCCCCGAGGAGATCATCGAGACCGAGCGCCCGGCACATACGCGCGAAGATGGCATCGTTCCCCGCTGCGATATTGACGTGTCCATCGGCACTGCGGAACGTCTGGTACGGTGCGACGATCGGGTGCGCGTTCCCGGTTCGCTTCGGAGCCTCACCGGTCGCGAAGTAGATACCGGCCTGATAGGTGAGCAGGGCGACCTGCCCGCCGAGCATCGAGGTATCGATGTACTGTCCTTCGCCGGTCTGCGCACGGTGGTACAGTGCTGCCACGATCGCCAGGGCCGCGAACATGCCGGCGCCGATGTCAGCGATCGGCACGCCGAAGCGCACCGGTTCGCCGTCCGGGAAACCGGTCACACTCATCAACCCCGACATCCCTTGAACGATGAGATCGTAGGCTGTGCGATCCTTCCCGGGACCAGTCTGCCCGAAACCGGAGATCGAACAGTAAATGATCTGCGGCCGGCGCCCGCGCACCGCTTCGTAGCCGATACCGAGCCGATCGACGGTGCCCGGACTGAAGTTCTCGACGATCACGTCGGCGCGATCGACCAGTCGCCAGAAGACTTCCTGCCCGGCTGGATGCTTGAGATCGAGCGTGATACTCCGCTTGTTACGGTTGACCGAAAGGTAGTAGGCGCTGATACCGTCGATAAAGGGAGGCCCCCAGGATCGGGTGTCGTCTCCGGTACCCGGGCGCTCGATCTTGATCACGTCCGCTCCGAGATCGCCCAGGAGCATGGTACAGTACGGGCCTGCCATCACCCGCGTGAGATCGACCACGCGGACACCGCTCAGCGGTAGCTGCGCCATCGTCCTTCGCCTCCCACCCGAACCGACACAACGACGAACGCCACCGATCCCGGTGGCGCATTCATAGTCGCACAGCTCGCTCGCGGATGCGAGACGGTCTATCGCCGTGGTACGTCAGTCGGCCGCGGCACCAGGCCATGCGAAATCGCGTAGATCACGGCCTGCGTGCGATCACGGACGCCGAGCTTCTGGAAGAGCGCCGAGAGATTGTTCTTGACCGTGCTCTCGGCCAGATGCAAGGCATCAGCGATCTGCTTGTTGCTGTAACCCTGCGCGAGCAGGCGGAGCATGGTCAGCTCACGATCCGAGAGTTCCTGGCCGCGCGTCGGTACCTTCGCGAGCAGCCGCTGGTACTCGCGCATCAGGATCGGCGCCAGATCGGGATCGATCGTCGCGCCTCCCTCAGCCGCCACGTGAATCGCGCGCAGAAGCTCGTCCGGCTTGCTGTTCTTGACCAGATAACTGCGGGCACCCGCCCGGATAGCGTGGAGCACGTACTCTTCATCGTCGTACATCGTCAGCATGATGACGTGCACGTCACGATACTGGTGAGCGATCGCCTCCGTCGCCCGGATGCCATCCATCCCTGGCATGTTGATATCCATGAGTACGACGTCCGGTCGAAGCTGCTCGACGAGCTGCAAAGCTTCCTGGCCCGAGGCTGCTTCACCGACCACTTCGATCGTCTCATCCGTCTCGATGAGCTGGCGCAACCCTTCGCGAAACAGATCGTGGTCGTCCACGATCAGCACCCGAATGCGGCGTTCGCCTGCCATCTTGCGCTCCTAGCGTCCCATTGCCACCGATCGGAGACTGCCTGTCTCCTGCTCCATTCAACTCCATTCCTAGCCGTTTCGTCATCACCGGTTCGTCCTAATCGGGACTTCCGTCTGCGCAACGAGGATATCGGGCCGTACCGAGATCGCGACGGTCGTCCCACCGTCCGGTAGACCTGTGACCCGGATCGTGCCTCCGAGCAAACGGACCCACTCTTCGACTAGGGCCACGCCAGGCAACTGCACCCACGCTTCGTATCCACCCCACTTCCCATCATCGGCGATGACGAGCAGGATCGTCCCGTCACGCTGCTGCCGCACGCGCAGGACGAGTCGCGTGATCCCAGCCGGGAGTCGCGCTCGCTCGATCAGCGTTTGCGCGATCCGATAGAGCTTTTCCTCGAGATCCGGTTGCGGGCGTTCCGGCAACTCGCCGAGAAAGTCGACGGCGATGCCCGTCGTCCGTTCGAGCTGGGTCAGGAAATCCCGCAACGCGGCGACGAAGCCGAGATGCTCGAGCGAGGCTGGCCGCAACCGGAAAATCGCATCGCGCAACGTCGCGATATGCTCGGCCAGTCGATCGCGCACCTGCTCCAGCTCGAGCACCGTGTGCTCGACCGGCTGTTGGTCGGCCCGGCGCAACGTGAGCTCGATCCGGTACAACGTCCAGGCGAGTCCTTGCAACACGTTCGTGTGGATCGTCTCGACGAGCCGCCGTCGCTCGCTCTCCTCCGTTGCCAGCGCATCCAGCAACGCCCGCCCGAGACGATGCGGTTCAGCGACCGACAGCGCACGACGGCGCAACTCCGCTCCAGCTGGCTCGATCAGCCCGGCCAACCACCGCAGGACCAGCTCGACAGTGGAACCCGGTTCCTCCGCCGCGCAGGCGGCCACCAGCGCTCCCACCCCCGATTGCAGGGGAGCGACGAGTAACGAGCGGGCACGTATTTCTTCCGGCACCACTGCCTGCCACTGCTCGCGCTGTGGGCTCCCCAAGCGAACCGGGTCCGCAGCCTGCAGAGCAGCTGCGAACGCACCCTGGGCCGGCGAGGCACGCACCGGCAGCGGCTTGCCGCCGGCCACCCAGAACCAGACCAGTCGCTCACTGTCGCGGAGTACCAGCGCTACGGCGACGACATCCGGCTCGCGGCTCAGGAGACGCCAGAGAAACGCACTCAGGCTCGCAGGATCGCTGACCGCGCACAGTGCGGTGAGCGCTTCTTCGAACTGCCGCGCGCGGTCGTGCGCGGCACTCGCTCGTTCCTCGTCGCCGAGCCAGGCGAGCAGACCGACGAGCACGGGCGCGATGCCTTCGAGCGCACGCAGTGCTTCCTCTGCCACTTCGGGAAGCGCGCTCCGCCACGCGAGAAGGACGAGGCCACGCGGCCGTTCTACGCTGACCGGTAGCGGTACGGCAATGACGCTCGTCACTTCCCGCGGGAAGAGGAGATCGATGCCGTCCGATACCTGCAGGCGCTCGCCCCTGCCACGCTCGAGCATGCCACGCAGGAGTGCGGCGACGCGCGTCGTCGCCAGCGCTGCAGGATCGGGAAAGAGGGAGACTTCCCCCTGGGCGATCAGGAGTTCGGGGCGATCGCCTGCCGCCCAGCGGACGAGGAGCGCCGCATCGGCCCGTGTTCGCCAGCGCACCGCCTCCAGTACACGACGAAGTGCCTCTCGAGCTTTCGACACGGAGGCGAGTGCCCCCGCGATGAGCGTGTTCACCCACGATCGATCCGCGGGTTGCTTCTCACCGGCCAAGAGGACGAGCGCCAGGATCGGCGCGAGCAGCGAGGCGATCGTTCGTTCCTCATGGGTAAACGGCTCGCCGTGGCGCCGCGCGAGGTCGAGACGGCCGACGATCCGGTCGCCGGCGGCCAGCGGGAGGACGAGCAGTTCCCGAACACCGTCGCGCTGGAACTCCGCGATATCCTGTGTCGAAAGGAGCGGCCCGGGTCCGAGACGAGAGATCGTCCCAGCTACCACGTCACGACGGTCGAGGCGCTCGAAACCGGCGGGCAGCGTGCGGGTACCTACTGGTTCGGCAGCCTGGCCCCGCGCCACCACCAGGCGCAGCTGTCGCTCGGGCATGACGCGCCAGATACGCACGAGATCCGCCGGTACGGCACGCTGCACTGCAGCAGCGATCGCCTGCCAATCGAGAGACTCCGGGGTCGAGCGTTCGATAGTCTCGAGGAACTCCTCGAGCCATGCTGGCACGGCTCGATCACCAGCCGTCGTGACCGGTGCCGACTTCGTCTTGTCTCTCGTGAGCCAGCGCAGGCGCCCGTCAGTCATCGCGTCTTCCCGACCCCGGCCCGGCACACCCATCGAAACCATCGACAGTGAACGTTCGCTGGAGGAGTATCATCGGTACCGGTCCGTGCGGGAAGCTGGTCCCCGAGCGACCACCCGAATGGTCGCCAGTGAAACCAGGAGAACGAACCGCTACCGTGTTGGGGCTGACATTCTTGGGTACTGGGACATCGAACGGGATACCGGTGATCGGTTGCCGGTGCCGTACGTGCACGTCGATCGACCCGCGCGACCGCCGGACTCGTTGTTCCGCCGTCTTGCACCTCGGCGATCGCACGATTCTGATCGACACTGCACCGGAGTTGCGCCTCCAGGCGCTCGCAGTGGGCTTGACGCGCCTCGACGCCGTCCTGTTCACGCACGCGCATGCCGATCACGTCGGTGGGTTCGACGATCTGCGTCAGTTCAACTATCTCCGGCAAGCTCCCATTCCGGTGTTCGCCGATCCGGAGACAGCCCGCGAACTTCGGACACGGTTCGGGTACGCCTTCAGCGACCCGCTCCCCTTTTACGGTGGGAAGCCTGACATCGAGTTGCATGAATTCACCGGGCCTTTCGAACTGTTCGGGTGCCGGATCGTCCCGATCCCGGTGCGGCACGGCAACTGGACGGTCTATGGATTCCGTTGTGGGCCGCTCGCGTACGTGACCGACGCCAAAACGATCCCGACTTCGTCGCTCGAACTCCTCAGCGGTGTCGAAGTCCTCGTGCTCAACGCGTTGCGCGATCGCCCGCATCTGACACATTTGAGTCTGGCGGAAGCGCTCGCCATTGTCGAGCAACTCCGCCCGAAGCGAACCTATTTGACACACGTCAGCCATGAAGTGTTTCACACCGACTGGAGCGAGCGCCTGCCGAAACATGTCATGCTCGCATACGATGGGCTCCAGGTGTGGCTGTGAAAATGAGGAGGAACGGTACTGTGGCAGCAGCCCGGCGATGGCTCATAGTCGTGACTCTCGTGGTGACGCTGACAGCGAGCCCCAACCCCACATCGCAGGCACAGGCTGACACGAACGCGTTCGCTGACTCAGCCTTCGCCGAACGCTGGGAACGTGTCGATCGTCCGGTCGCGGCTGGTGCGGTGCAGCGCTCCTGGATCTGGGGACCGAGCCCGCTGACCGGCGGTCTCACGGAGCGGTACCAGGAATCTCCCGCACGCTCGCGACTCGTCCAGTACTTCGATAAAGGTCGCATGGAACTGACGCATCCCGACGGTGATCCGAATGCCGAGTGGTTCGTGACCGGCGGGTTGCTCACCCGGGAACTCGTCAGCGGACGCATCCAGCTCGGCGACCAGTTGTTCCTGGACGCCGGTCGCGGCGCAGCTGTGCCGGTCGCGGGCGACCCGGACAACGTCTTTCCGACCTACGCCAATCTCGCGAGCATCATTGACCGATCGCAGCCCGATCGTACCGGTCAGGCAGCGACTGCCGTACTCACCCCTGACGGGTGGGCCGAGCGCCCCGACGCAGCCGACGACCCGGAGGCACAGTTCGTGCACTACGTGTCGTACACCGGCCCGGTCGGTGAACCGGTCGGCTACAACATCCCGCGCGCATTCTGGACGTTCATGACCCAGCCAGGGCTCATCTGGCAAGACGACCAGGTCGTCGCGGCCGACCCCTTGTTCGACTGGCTGTTCGTACTCGGCTATCCTATTGCTGATCCTTTTTGGGTACAGGTTCGCCTGCGTGGCGAACCCACCTGGGTACTGGTGCAGCCGTTCGAACGGCGCGTTCTCACCTATACACCGAGCAATCCCCCAGGCTGGCGAGTCGAGATGGGCAATATCGGTCAGCACTACCTGCGCTGGCGTTACGCCCAGACCCCACCACAGGCGGTGACAGGGGATCCCGGTTTCTATGGTCTCGCTCCGGGCACGCGTGCGGTCTACTCCTCGTCGAGCCGGCTCGACGAGACCTGGCAGGTGTCGGGTCCCGAGACGAGTTTCATTGCTGGCTCGCGGCTGATCGTGCGTGAGGAACTGCGTGGATCGAGTCGCTGGTACACCTACTGGGCCGTCACGGAAAGCGGCCTCGCCCTCGCTGGCTGGGAGCGCTTCACGCGTGCTGGCACCTTCATCGAGACAGTCGTGTTCTGGCCAGCGTTAGACATCCTCGCGCCTGATCGACTGCAGGAAGGACAGTCGTGGGAATCGACTGCGACTTATCTGTCGACTCGAGTCGGTGCGCACACCATCACGTTGCACGTCAGCGTGGACGAACAAGCGCTCGTCGGCACACCATATGGTGTCGTTCCTGCCTGGCGTCTCACGTTCGAGACGAGCGACCCACCCACCCTCATCCTCTCGTATCTCGACAGTACGCTCTGGTTCAGCCCGAATCTCGGTATCGTCCAGTGGACCGCGGATCGATACGCCGCCCAACTGCGGACCTTCACCTCACCCGCCTGAGCAGAGTGGAACCGATCAGCACGATCGTGCGTTAGACTCTTAGGAGGAGGTCGTCACCGTGCGTGGCGACAAACCGCAGGGTAGGGAAGGGGTCGCGGATGCCTCGCCGTTTCCAGCTCTCCTTCGGTGTGTTCCTCGCGCTCGCACTCTTGTTGGTGTCGCTCGCGCCGCTCACCCGCAGCACGCATGCCGCGAACTGGCATGGGCTCGTTCTGTACTTCCCCCAAACTGGGCACCACCTGAGCGGCGATTTTCTCTGGGCATGGATCAGTAACGGTGGGCTGATGACCTTCGGGTACCCGATCACCGAACCCTTCACGCAGGACGGCATGGTGGTGCAGTACTTCGAACGCGCCCGCTTCGAGTACCACCCGGAGAATCAGGGCACACGTTATACCGTCCTCGCCACGCTCCTCGGCAATTGGATCGCTGAGGGGCGGCGGAACGACGCTGCGTTCCGGCCGGTTCAGCTCGATCCGAACGTGGCGAACAACAATCCCGAGCGACGGTATTTCCCCGAAACCGGCCACACACTGGCCTATGGTTTCAAGGCGTACTGGGAGGCGAACGGCGGGCTCTATACCTTCGGCTACCCGATTTCGGAGGAATTCACCGAATGGAATCCAGACACCGGCGAGTACTACACGGTGCAGTACTTCGAGCGGGCCCGGTTCGAGTACCACCCGGAGAACAAGGGGACGCCGTTCGAAGTCTTGCTGGGTCGCTTGGGCGTGCAGTACGCCCAGGCACGCGGCGTCGATACCAGCCCCGTTCCCAAGCGCCCCGATGCGATCGAGGTGCCACCGCAACTTCTGGATTACCGCTGGTCGCGCGCCGTGGCGACCGATGACGGAGCGATTTTCGGCAAGGTAACCGCTTCGACCCTGGCGATCCGGAGCGCACCGAGCAGCAGCGCCCCAGTCGTTGCCTGGACGTACGCGCGCCACCCCGTGGCGATTCGTGGCTTGACACTGGGCGATCCCGTCGAAGGGAACCCGATCTGGTACGAACTCGGCGACGGCCGGTACGTCGCTGCCGCTATGGTCGAGCCGCTGGTGCCCGACCTGCCGTCGCAGCGGTTCGGTGGACACTGGGTCGATGTGAGCCTGCGTTCCTTCTACGCCGTCG
>BEID01000019.1 GCA_002898975.1 bacterium HR27
TTGCGCCACGTAGCGGCCGATCCGCGACAGCACCTGCCGCACTTGCTCGGTCTCCTGCCGGGCCGTCTCCCAGATCTCCCGCTGCGCGTCGAAGCAGAGCCGCTTGACCCACTTCCAGAAGTAGGTGAGGAGCGTCCCGGACTCGTACAAGCGCACGTGGTGCGCATTGGGGAGGAGGTAGAGCGCGTATTCGGCCGGCACCCCGGCATCGAGCAGCCGGTTCTTCGTCTCCCAGAGCGTCCGGATCGTCGCCCAGTACTCCTCCAGCGCTTCCGGTACCCGCGCGATGTCCTCCGGCACGATCACGTCCGGCTCCTCGCGCAGGTGCGCCAGCAACACCGGGCCGGAACGCAACGTGCCGCGATGGCGCTGGTTCTGCGCATCCTCCGCGCCGCTGATCCGCTTCTGGAACGTGAAGGAGACGTGGTTGAGCGTCTGCATCAGTTTCGAGTGCATCGCCAGGTACAGCGGGTGGCCGAGATAGTGGTTGCGCGCCGGGTCGAGCACGAGCGCGATCGCCGTGTCGTCGTCGAGCTCGCTGCGCGACCGCCCGAGCACAGTGCGCACCGCATCGGCCAGCACCCGTTCGGCATCCGGGGTATGCGCGACCAGTCGCGAGTGATATGGCCCGAGCGCCGCGTCGAACTCCCGGAAGAACGCCTCGCTCGCCGAGCGCTCCACCGCCTCGCTGAACTCCCCTAACGCCCGGTATTCGAGCGTCGCTTCGAGCTCGAGCACGTGCGGGTCGAGCGGATGCCCCGGTGCACCGAGGAAGTTGGGGTCGACCGCCAGCACCTCCTCGACCATCCGGTTCACGACGTAGCGCACCTCGTGCGGGACGTCCAGCTGGTTCGCCAGCGCGTAGTATCGAAGCAACGTGAGGGCGTTGATCGTGTGATACAGGTGAGCCGGCGTGGCGAGCGGGAGCACGTAGCGCGCGACCTCCTGGGCCCGGCGCTGGATGGCCGTCTGCACGCGTTGCTGCACATCGGGGCGCTGGCTCCGCGCCCGCGCGGGGAAGATCGCCGCGTAGCGGGCAGCGATATCCGGCGTGAGGAGCTCGACCAGACGCCGGTACCCCGTGAGCGCCCGCTCCATCGCTGCCCGGTAGAGCTCCGCGAGCGGCTCGGGCAGGTCCGGCGTCACCATGGTCGCACCGGTCACCTCGCGATAGCGCTGCGAGACCTGCTCGGAGTTGTAGAACGGGTGGTGATGGAAGAACGACCAGATCGCCAGTCGCGAGACACCGTCGAGCACGAAGACGAAGTGCGCGTGCTGGAACGTCGTGTGATGCCCGGCTGCGAAGAGGTCCGGGTAGAGCGCCGCTGCGCGCTCCCGGCGGGCAGTGCGAGCGGCGTCGCCGTTGCCGGTGAACAGCTCGAGCACCCGCTCGACCGAGGCGGGCCGGGCCCCATAACACGACCAGGCCGCGGCGACGGTGAGCGCGAAGGGATGTTCCGCCGATTCGCTCCGCACCAGTCGGACGACTGGTGGTGGCGACTGGAAGGGAAACTCGACCTCGCGTGACCGTGCCGGCACCGTCGCCATCGCCGCCCCCTCTCGCGCTGCTGCTCCGAGTGTACGTCCAGCTCACCCTCAGCGTAGCACAGTGTACGTACACCTGCAAGGGTAACGAACGGGGCCGGTCCGGGCAGTGGCTGGAGCAAGCACGCCTGCACCTCCGGTGGCGCACGGACACCCATGACGGACCGATGGACAGGGAGGGTTCTGCCGCTGCCGCTGCACGACCGCTGGAGAGGTCACGCGCGCCTGACCCGGCGGGGCTGAGCGACACGGGGATCGATACCGTTCCGGCGCTTCCGGCGCAGTCGGGCCACGCACGCGTCGCCCCTACAGGGCGTGGTCGGTTACCGGCGGCCGCCTGCCTGTCGTCCACCGTTGTCCGATCGACCACCGCCGTCCCCGTAGGGGTCAGGCGTGCCTGACCCGTCCGGGTCACGCGTGCCTGACCTGGACGGCCCGGAAGGGCAGGGAATCGAACCATGGATCATATCCGCGCCTGCGGCGTGGATCGGCGCGGCTGGGCGAGGGAACCCCTCACCCCCCGGCCCCCTCTCCCGCACCGTGCGGGAGAGGGGGTGCCGCGGTAGCGGCGGGGGTGAGGGGGGCCCATAGGCGATACACGCCGCACTTCTACAGGCGAAACGAGGAGAGAGGGTGGCGAGCGCGCGAGCCGGGGATGAGGGGTGTGCGACAGCGTGCGGAAACGTGGGCGGTCGATTGCCGCGCCTACGGCGCGGCAGGATGAGGCATGCCTCGCCCTACGGAACGGTCGACTATGCACTGACCGGAATCGATCATCGGTCACAGTCGCCGCAAAGCCACGCAGTGGTCGGGCGTGCCCGACCCTCCGGCGCGAAAGCGCCGACAGGGCCCGACGGATGATGCTGCACCGGACGGTACGGATAGGCCGGATACCGCCTCGCCCACGGACGCGGTGCAGCACGAAGCGCCGCCCAAGCGGGACTTGACAGGCAGCCCGGACCACCGTACGATGAGGGTGATTCGAGAAGGCGAACAGTATTCAGTATTTGGAACATCACGAGGAGCCACAGGATGGCTGCACATTCGCCAGCGGTTTCCCGAGCGGTCGCTGCGCTCGATGCACTGGCGCGCGCGAGCGATGGGCTGACGCTCAGCGAACTCGCTCGCGAGACCGGTGAGCCGAAGAGCACGCTCCATGCGATCCTGGCCACGCTGGTCGAGGCTGGCTTGCTGGTGCGGGACGGAGCGACGAAGCGGTATCGCCTCGGGCCGCATCTCCTCGCGGTGGCTGGCGCCTATGCGCGGCAGAGTGACCTCCTGCGCGCGTTCGGCGAGGTTGCCCGGCCGCTCGCTCGCGAGCTCGGCGAGACGATCCAGCTCGCGATCCTGCAGGGGCGCGACGTGCTCTACGTCGGCAAGCAAGAAGGTACGCAGTGGGTCTGGCTGGCTTCGGAGGTGGGGACGCGCCTTCCTGCCCATGCGACCTCGCTCGGCAAGTGTCTGCTCGCCTGGCTTCCGCCCGAGGAGCTCGAGCGCTTGCTCGCTGCCGGGCCGCTCGTTGCGCTGACGCCACGCACGATCACCGACCCCGACATCTTGCGAGCCGAACTCGCCCAGGTGCGCGAGCGCGGCTACGCCATCGACCGTGGTGAAACGCTCCCCGACGTCTGGTGTTTCGGCGCTCCGGTGCGGGATGCCCAGGGAGCCGTCGTCGCGGCGCTCAGTATCTCGGTGCCGGTCACGCGGATCGCGCCGGAGCGGATCGACGAGCTGATCGCGGCAGCCCGGTGGGCAGCGACGGAGCTGTCGCTTCGCCTCGGGTACTGCGACATGGTAACGGCAGAGGGCGAAGAGGTGATCGAGGACGTGCAGAGGAGGAGGGTTGCGCCATGAGGATGCTCTCGCGCCGGCGGTTTCTGAGCGTCGCAGCGCTCACCGGGTCAGCGTTGCTCGCTGCCTGCCGCGGTGGCCAGCAGGCGACGCCAACACCGGTAACGACCGGCGGAACAGCCGGTGCCGGCCAGCGCTTCGACGGTGTCGAGGTCAACGTGATCACCTTCACCGGGCCGCAGATCGCCGAGCCGCTCCAGCGCCGTGCACCGGAGTTCCAGCAGCTGACCGGTGCCAAGATCAACGTCATCACGGTGCCGTTCGCTGACCTCTACCAGAAGATTCTGACCGATATTACGACTGGCACGAATAGCTATCATGTCCTGGTCTTCTCGCCACAGTGGATGGCAGACTTCGTCGAGCCGGGTTATCTGGAAGACCTCACGCCCCGGGTCGAAGCTGACCCTGCTTTGCAGTGGGACGATATCGCTCCCTTCTTCCGCAATTTCAGCGCGCTCTACAACGGTCGCATCTATACGATTCCCCTCGACGGCGACTTCCAGATGGTCTACTACCGCACTGACCTCCTGGAGGCCGAAGGCTTGAAGCCGCCAGAAACCTGGGAAGACTATCTGGCCATCGCCCAGCACTTCCACGGCAAGGACCTCAATGGTGACGGTGTGCCCGACTTCGGCTCCGGCATCGCCAAGCGGCGCGGTGCGCAGAGCTACTGGATGTTCTGGTCGATCGCCGCGTCGTTCCTGCAGAGCCAGGGTACGCAGCAAGGCGCGTTCTTCGACGTCGACACTATGGAACCGCTGACGAACAACGAAGCGTTCGCTCGCGCACTGGAGATCTACAAGGAGACCGGGCAGTACGGGCCGCCGGACGAGCTGAACTGGGACGTCGGTGACAGTCGCTCGGCCTTCGTGACCGGGCGCTGCGCGCTTACGATCGACTGGGGCGATATCGGCACGCTGGCGATCGATCCGGAACAGTCGAAGGTGAAGGACAAGGTCGGCGCCATCATCCTGCCCGGTACCAAGGAAGTGCTCGATCGCAGCGCGGGCAAGCTGGTCGCCTGCGATGCGAATACCTGCCCGCATGCCATCAACGGCGTCAATCACGCACCGTACGCTGCCTACGGTGGCTGGTCGGGGGCGATCAACAAGAACGCGCCAGCCAAGGTCAAGGACGCAGGCTACGCGTTCCTCTCCTATATGAGCCAGCCCGCTCAAGCGAACGTCGACGTCACGATCGGGAAGACCGGTTTCAACCCCTACCGGATCTCGCAGTTCGAGAACATCGATCTCTGGGTCAAGGCCGGGATGAGCGAGCAGGCTGCCCGCAATTACCTCGGCGCTATCAAGGACAGTCTCAACAGCCCGAACATGGTGCTCGATCTCCGCATTCCCGGTACCCAGCGCTATCAGGGCGTCGTGCTGGATACGGTGCTCTCGCGCTATCTCGCCGGCGAGCTGACGACCAAGCAAGCGATGGAGGAGCTGACCAAAGGGTGGAACGAGATCACCGACGAACTCGGTCGCGAGAAGCAGAAGCAGGCCTACCGGGCGAGCTTGAGCATCCGCTAGGAAAGGGTCAGCTGTGCGCGAAACGCGACCTGTCGAGACGACACCCGCGCGTGGGGATGCGGTGGCGCCATCGGCCCACCGCATCCCCCTCACCTGTGACCGCCTGGTGACCTGGGCCGATCGTCAGGCGGGGACGGTGCTCGTGCTCCCGGCCGTCCTAGTGATTCTCGCGCTCTCGATCTTCCCGCTGCTCTTCTCGCTCTACCTCTCGCTGGCGCGCTTCCAGCCGGTCGCCGGTGGTTTCCGCTTCCAGTTCGTGGGGCTGCTCAACTACCGCAAGCTGTTCGTCGGCTCGGAACAGGAGCACTTCCTCGGTCGGCTGGGCAGTCTCGGGCTCTTCGGTTGGGTCGTTCTCGTCGCACTCGCTGCGCTCTTCGCCGTTTTGCTCTGGCGTTCGCTCCGGGCCGAGCCGGTCACGCCCCTCCGTCTCCTCGGGCACGGCATCGTCGCGGTCGCCGGGTTGGCCGCGCTCTGGCTCGCCGTCGGGACGATCGCCAGCGGCGGTCGGCCCGGGACACTGGTCGTGACCTGGGTCTATGTCTTCGGCGGCGTCGCTCTCCAGTTCCTGATCGGGTTGCTGCTGGCTGTCCTCTGTGCCCAGCAACTGCCTGGTCGCCGCTTCTTCCGCGTCGTCTTTCTCCTCCCGATGATGATCACCCCGGTCGGCGTCGCCTATACGTTCCGGATGCTCACCGATACCGGCAAGGGGCCGTTCGCGCCGGTCGCCAACTGGCTCGGGTACGCGAACGTGAGCTGGGTGAACGATCCCTGGGGTGCGCGGATCGCGGTGATGATCGGCGATCTGTGGCAGTGGACGCCCTTCATGTTCATCGTGCTCCTGGCTGCACTCGAGAGTCAGTCGCCCGAGCCAGTTGAGGCAGCGATCGTCGACGGTGCCAGCCGCTGGCAGATCTTCTGGCACATCACGCTGCCGCAGATCGCTCCGGTGGCCAGCACGGTGGTGCTCATCCGCCTCATAGAGGCGTTCAAGATCTTCGATATGCCCAACGTGCTCACCGGCGGTGGGCCCGGCACGGCGACCGAATCGCTCACGCTCCATGCCTACGTGCTCTGGCGCTCGCTCGACTACGGCACCTCAGCTGCCGTGGCCTATTCGCTCCTGTTCGTCGTCACGTTCGTCGGCATCGCCTACGTGCGCTTGCTCCACCGTCGCGTGACGACGCTGGGTTGAGGGAGGACCGGTATGGCGCTGCACTGGCGCACCAGCCCGACACGACCGGGGCCGCTGGCGATGCTCGCCTCCTACGCGATCCTTACCGTCTGGGCGCTCGTCGTCCTGTTCCCGCTCTACTGGCTAGCGATCACGGCGTTCAAGTTGCCGATCCACGTCAACGAAGGGCCAACGTACGTGCCCTTTCTCGATTTCCAGCCGTCGCTCCATGCCTGGCGGTACATCCTGGTCGATCTCGGTAACGATACGTTGCGCCCCTATCTCAATACTGTCATCGTCGGTATCACCAGTTCTGTCCTCACGCTCCTCCTCGGTGCTGCTGCGACGTACGGATTGAGTCGGTTCACGTACCGGATCCGGCTAGCGAGTGTGCTCGTCTTCCTGGCTGGGGCGGTGCTCGCTGCCGCCGGTATGGAGTTCGGTCTCCCGTGGCAACTGGCCGTCGCCGGTGGGCTCGGTGCGTTCGCGCTGGCCTGGGCGACGGCGCTGCGACGGGTCGGCGGGCCACGGTTGGGGAACGCGGACATCGCCTTCTGGATGATCTCCCAGCGCATGCTGCCGCCCGTCGCGATCGTGATCCCGATCTACATATTGTTCCAGCGGCTGACCCTACTCGACACCCGGACGGCGCTCGTCATCGCCTACGTCGCAGCGAATCTGCCGATCGCGGTGTGGTTGCTGCGCGATTATTTCCAGACGATCCCCATAGAGCTCGAGGAGAGTGCAGCGATCGACGGCGCCAACCGCTACCAGATTCTCTGGCGGATCGTCCTGCCGCTGGCGCTTCCCGGGCTGGTCGCGACCTTCCTCTTCATCTTCGTCCTAGCGTGGAACGAGTATCTCCTGGCGCTCTTCCTGAGCAGCGCCAAGGCCCAGACGATGCCGCTACTGGTGGCGGCGCAGAACGCCACGCGCGGGCCGCAGTGGTGGTACATGTCGGTGCTCATCCTGCTCATGATCGGGCCGGTGATCGCGCTCGCGATCGTGTTGGAGCGGTACATCGCTCGGGGGTTGTTGCTCGGTGCCGTGCGCGGCTGACGGAAGGGGTCGTTTCCGATGGAACTCCACGATCGGATCGCCGTCGTGACCGGTGCCGGATCGGGGATCGGTCAAGCGATCGCCGAGCGCTTCGCGCAGGCGGGCGCGACCGTCGTGGCGGCCGATCTCGATCCGGCGGCAGCCGAGGCGACGGCATCGCGTGCACCGGATCGCATCGTCCCCCACCAGGTCGATGTGCGCGAGGAATCCAGCGTCCGTGCACTCATGACCGTGACGCTCGACCGGTTCGGGCGGATCGATATCCTGGTCAACAACGCCGGTATCGGGACGACCAAAGACCTGGTCGAGACCGATCTCGAGGAGTGGGAGAACGTTTTCGCTGTCAACGTGCGCGGTGTGTTCCTCTGTTGCAAGTACGCCTTGCCCAGCATGCTGGAGCGCCGCTCGGGCGTCATCGTCAACATCGGGTCGGTCGCGGGGCTGATCGGGATTCCCAAACGCGCAGCGTATTGCGCGAGCAAAGGCGCGGTCGTCACGCTCACCAAACAGATCGCGATCGCCTATGTCCGCCACGGCATCCGCTGCAACTGCATCTGTCCGGGCACGGTCGATTCTCCCTGGGTCGAACGACTCGTCGCGCAGGAACCTGACCCGGTCGCTGCGCGTCGTGCGCTCGAAGCGCGCCAGCCGATGGGCCGGCTGGTCAAGCCGGAGGAAGTGGCGGCGGCGGCGCTCTATCTGGCCTCCGACGAAGCAGCGGCTGTCACCGGGAGCGTCTTCGTCATCGATGGTGGTTGGCTGGCCCAGTGAGGAGGCGCCGCCATGAAATGCTACGGCCTCACGCTCTGCCTGCGCGACGATCCAGACGCGATCGATGCCTACGTGCAGTATCACCGGGCGGTCTGGCCGCAGGTCTGTGCCCGCATTCGGGAAGTCGGCATCCACACGATGCGCATCTTCCTCCGTGGCCGGCGGCTCTTCATGTACATCGAGACGGACGACGCCTTCGACCTCGCGCGCGATTTTCCACGGGTGAACGAGGATCCAGTCTCCGCGGAGTGGAACCGGCTGATGGCCACGCTGCAGGAACGGGCGCCGGAAGCGGACCCGGACGAATGGTGGGCGCCGATGGAACTCGTCTTCGATCTCGACTGGCCGCAACACCGGCACAGGCCCGGGAGCGAACTGGAGGTGGCGCCGTGAGCACGCTGCCCCGTCGCCCGCTCGGTCGCACTGGTCTCGAGGTCAGTGTCGTCTGCGCCGGTTGTGCGCCGCTCGGCGACATGCCGGAGGCGTTCGGCTACCGGGTACCGGAGGAGCAGGCGCTGGTGACGCTCCGGGAACTGTTCCGGAGCCCGATCACGTTCCTCGATACCGCCGCAGCCTACGGCGACGGCGAGAGCGAGCGCCGGATCGGCCTCGTCCTGCGCGAGCTCGGTGGGCTCCCACCAGGTTACGTCCTGGCGACCAAGGCCGACCGTGACCTGGTGACTGGTCGCTTCGATGCCGACCAGGTGCGCCGCTCGGTCGAGCGCAGCCTACGGCTCCTCGGTCTCGAGCGGCTGCAACTCGTCTACTTTCACGACCCCGAGCACGCTGGCCTCTCGGTCGCCGAGGCGATGGCGTCAGGCGGCCCGGTGGAAGCGCTGCTCGCGCTGCGCGACCAGGGCGTGATCGCGCACGTCGGTGTCGCCGCCGGGCCGGTCGACATGCTGATCGAATACGTGGAAACCGGCGCCTTCGAGGTCGTCATCACGCACAATCGCTACACACTGCTCAACCGGACCGCTGAACCGCTCATCCGCCGGGCGCACGAACGCGGTGTCGCTGTGGTGAACGCTGCACCATACGGCAGCGGCCTCCTGGCCAAGGGACCCGCGGCCTATCCCCGGTACGCCTATCGCGCGGCGCATCCCGAGGAGCTCGAGCGGGCACGCCAGATCGAGGCGATCTGCGCCCGGTACGGTGTGCCGCTCGCAGCCGTCGCACTCCAGTTCTCGCTGCGCGATCCGCGCATCACCGCGACGATCGTCGGGATGAGCCGGCCGGAGCGTGTGGCGGAGACGGTTCGGCTGGCGACCTGGCCGATCCCCAGCGCGCTGTGGGACGAGGTCGCGACCGTTCCGCCGCTCCAGTACGACCCGCAGACCGGTCGATTGCTGCAGCTGGAGTGAGCACGAGGAGACGGCGATGCCGATCGGAACGGTGCCGATCACCGATACGCACGTCCACTTCTGGGATATCGAGCGCTCGGATCTCTACTGGATGACGCCCGATCTGGCCGAGCAGCTGAAACCGCTGCGCCGGAGTTTCGGACCCGAGGACCTTGATCCAGAGCGGCGCGCGGTCGGCGTGGATCGCATCGTCATCGTCCAGGCCGCTCGCTCTGACTGGGACCACGAGTGGTGGTTCTCGCTGTGTGACCGGTATCCCTGGATCGTGGCCGTCGTCGGCTGGGTCGACCTGGCAGCACCGGATGTCGGCGAGCGGCTCGACCGGCTGGCCCGCCATGCCGCGTTCCGTGGTGTGCGAGCGACGGCCGAGAACGAGCCGGATCCCGACTGGCTGGTGCGCCCGGAGGTCGTGCGGGGGATCGCGGCGGTAGCCGAGCGGGGCTTGACGCTCGACCTGCTGGTGCGGGTCGAGCATCTCCCCCACGTCCCGCGGCTGGCCGAACGGTTTCCTGACCTGACCATGGTCGTCGATCACCTGGCCAAGCCACCGATCGCGACCGGCGATCTCGCACGCTGGCGTGAGCGCATGGCCGCGCTGGTTCCGTATCCGAACGTTTGGTGCAAGCTGTCGGGACTCCTCACCGAGGCTGGACCGAATCCGACTGCCGAGTCGCTGCGTCCGGTCGTCGCGTTCGCGCTCGAGCGGTTCGGACCGGCCCGCCTCCTCTGGGGCAGCGACTGGCCGGTCGCGACCCTGGCCG
>BEID01000020.1 GCA_002898975.1 bacterium HR27
GTTCCAGGCAGAGCTAGCGGGACAGTTCACGTGGGACTATCTCGAGCGTGGTCCACAGGTCTGGCGGGTGCGTATCGGGAAGGTCGGCTGACACAAAGAGGGTTCGCTGCGATGGATCAGCGAGCTGGACGTCGTGTCGCCGTGTGGCTCTCGCGTGGAGCGATCGCCCTCGGTGCCCTCTCGGCGGCGCTCGGGATCCTCGCTGGTCTCGCTCGGATGGGTTGGCACATCCCCCTTCCGCACCGCGCGCAGCTCACCGTCCAGCACGGCCCGCTCCTGGTCGTCGGCTTCTTCGTCACCTTGATCGGCCTGGAGCGGGCCGTCGCGGTGGGCCGCCGCTTTTTGTTCGCTGCGCCGATCGCCGGGATCGTCGCGGCACTCGCGTCGGTTGCGGGCGCGCCGGCGCTGATCGGCCGCAGCCTCACGCTGGTCGCGCTTCTCTGCTTCACGCTGACCTTCGGGTACCTCCTCGTGGTCGCCCGGACCGTCCACCATACCGTGATGTTCGCCGGTGCACTGTCCTGGTTCGTGAGCAGCTGCCTCCTGCTTGCCGGTGCAACGGTTCCAGACCTCGTTCCCTGGTGGCTCACCGGCTTTGTCCTCATCATCACCGGCGAACGCCTGGAACTCGCCCGGGCCTTGCGACCGGATCGCCGGATCCGTATGTGGTTCGCTGCATCCGTCCTATTTCTCCTCGGGGCAACCGGCCTGGAATCCTTCGTGCCAGGAGTCGGGGCGCGTCTGCGCGGGCTCGCCTTCCTCTCGCTGGCGCTCTGGCTGCTTCGCTTCGACGTCGCTCGCCGCGGGCTGCGCCAGCATGGCGTGCACCGCTTCAGTGCGGTGTGTCTCCTCCACGGCTACCTCTGGTTGGCGGTGGCCGGGCTTCTGACGCTCGTCTTCGGCCACGAGCGAAGCGGCTTTCGGTACGATGCCCAGATTCACGCGCTCGCGCTCGGTTTCGTCTTCTCGCAGGTCTTCGCGCATGCGTTCATCATCTTCCCAGCTGTGACCGGTCTGCGTCTCGCGTACCGACGCTTCGCGTATGCGGCGCCCGCTGTACTCGGCGGATCGCTCCTGCTCCGGCTGGCCGGTGATCTCGTCGCTGACGCAGTACTCCGGCGCGCTGGTGGACTCGGCAATGCCCTCGCGCTCGTCGTCTTCCTCATCGCGATCGCGACTGGCGTCAGCCGTACGCAACGCGCCCACTCCCCTCGTGCACCGGTGTCCGGTAGACTAGCCACGCACCCTTTTGGACGGGCCGGGGATGGAGGGGAGGATTCCGATGCGCGTCTGCCTCGGTGACCTGCTCCGGACGATCGACGGGCACGATGCGGGCACGGTCGAATGGATGCTGATCGATCCTTCGTCGCTACGGGTGAAGAGCATCGTGATCCGGCGCGGGCTCATTCTGCGGCACAGTCTCGTCGTGCCGCTCTCGGAACTCGAGGTGCGTCAGGATGGCGAGAAAACAGCACTCGTCATACGGCGGACGCGAGCGGCGCTCGACGAGTTCCCCGAATTTCAGAAGGAGTTGTACACCGGTGAACTCATCCGGCGACTCACCGGTGAGCGTGCTAGCCCGTTCTACATCCCGCAGTGGATTCCACCGGCTTCCCTGGAGGAGCCACCACCACCATCGCCAGAGGTCGTCGAGCTCGGCGAGATCGTGCGGACGATCGATCAGGCCAACGCAGTGCTTCACCGCGGTGCTGCGGTCGTCACCGCTGATGGAGAACGGGTCGCGCACCTACACGACCTGTGCGCGGCGCTGCCGTCCGGCGAGCTGGTTTCGGTGCGCGTGCGCTATGGTTTACCGCCGCGCGAACTTGAACTTCCACCCGAGGCGGTGGGCAGCGCCGATGACGGTGTCCTCTCTCTTCGCTGGTGACGCGCCGACTTCGAGCGCGCGATCCACGGCCAGTGAAGAAGGCGAGCGGAAAGGATGCCTGATGACGAGGCGCGACGTGCGTGGCATCGTCGCCGGCAGCCGCAATGCTGCCGTTGGCTTGCCTTACGCAATCGAGGTGCTGCGGCGTGGCGGCACTGCAGTCGAGGCCGCGATCGCTGCGGTGAAAGCGGTCGAGGACGACCTGCGCGACCACGGTGTCGGCACCGGCGGTATCCCGAACATCCTCGGTGAGGTCGAACTCGATGCCAGCATCATGGACGGTCGGACGCTCGCCGCCGGCGCGGTCGGCGCACTCAAACATTACCCGCACCCGATCGAAGTCGCGCGCCGAGTCATGGAGTGTACGCCGCACGTGATGCTGGTCGGGGAGGGAGCCGAACTCTTCGCGCGTACTCACGGTTTCCAGCCGGCGAATCTCCTCACGCCGGAGGCTGAGGCTATCTGGCGTGCGGTGATCCGCGGTGAACGCAGCACCGAGCAGAACGTCTACGAGGATCGCTACCAGCTGTACATGTCGGTCGTTCGCCGCTGGACCGAACTCTTGCACCAGGAGCTGTTCGGCACGACGAACGTGATCGTGCGCGACCTCGCTGGCAACATCGCGAGTGCGGTCTCGACGAGTGGATGGGGTTTCAAGTGGCCGGGGCGACTGGGCGACTCCCCGATCATTGGTGCCGGGAACTACGCGGACAACCGTTTCGGCGCTGCAGCCTGTACGGGGCGAGGAGAGATGGCGATCCGCTGTGCGACCGCGCACAGTGTCGTCATGTACCTGCGGTTCGGTTCGACTCTGGAGGAGGCGCTCCGCCAGGCGATGCTCGATCTCCGCGCCCTGGACGACCCATATGCTGAGGCCGACACGGTCATGAACATCGTCGCGATGGATCGTGACGGCAATGTGGCCGCTGCTTCGACATCGCCCGAGGCGACGTATGTCGTCCAAACGATCGACATGGAGACGTACGAGGAACGGCCTCGCCTGCACGTTCCGCTCCGCGAATGAACAAACGCTGAATCGCCACTGGCCAGGATTCGGTGGGCAGGGTGTGGTTCGCTCCGATGAGCCGCCCGAACGTGGGCGTGCGGAGCCGCGCTGGCGGCCTACGCCAGCTGCATCCCTCAGGAGGTGCTCTATGCCCCACCGAAGCATGTTCCGTACCTGGCACGGTGAAGAACGGGCACTCGATCCCGGTGCTCTCAAAGCGCTCCGTTCGCCTCTTCAGGGTAATGTCCGTACTCCTGGTGATGCGGGCTACGACGAGGCTCGTGCTGTCTGGAACGGGACGATCGATCGTCATCCCGCGCTGATCGTCACAGCCCAGACGATCCAGGATGTCCAGCGGGTGGTGGCGTTCGCTCAGCAGCACCAGATAGTGCTCGCTGTACGCGGTGGCGGTCACAGTTTCGCTGGCCACTCGACGTGCGACGGTGGGATCGTGCTCGAGCTGGCTCAGATGAGACATCTCCGTGTCGATCCCGCTCGGCGCCTGGCCGTGGCCGGCCCTGGTCTCCGCTGGGCGGATCTGGATGCAGCGACCCAACAGCATGGTCTCGCAGTGACGGGTGGGCAGGTCTCGCACACCGGTATCGCTGGTCTCACGCTCGGCGGCGGGATGGGGTGGCTCGCACGGCAACTTGGGCTCACGGTCGACCATCTCGTCAGTGCCGACATCGTCACGGCCGATGGTGCGCTCCGGCATGCAGCGCCGGATGCTGACGCTGATCTCTACTGGGCGATCCGTGGTGGTGGCGGGAACTTCGGCATCGCGACCGCGTTCACCTACCAGTTGCAGGCGATCGGACCGGACGTCTCGGTCTGCCAATTGGCTTTCCCGATCGAAGCTGCTGCGCAGGTCTTCCCTGAAGCCGAGGAGCTCCTGGAAGCCAGCCCACCGAGTCTCTCGGCGACCTTCGTCTTCTTGACTGCGCCCGACGGCGTACCAGTCGCTGCGCTGACGCTCGTGTCGACGGCATCCAGCGACCAGGCGCTGCAGAGCTTCGCACCGTTCCGGCGATTGGGAACACCGGTCTTCGAGGAGATCGTGCGGGTACCGTACACCGCGCTGCAACGCATGCTCGATCAGGTCGCCGCACCAGGGCTTCGCTACTACGGTCGCGGCAACTTTCTCGACACGCTCGATCCGCTCGTCATCGAACCGCTGGCCAGTGCCTACGCAGACGCTCCGTCGTCGCAGAGCCTCGTCCTGTTCGTTCGGCTCGGCGGCGCAGTCGCCACAGTTCCAGCGGAGGCGACGGCGTTCGCGCACCGCAACCGCCCCTGGGCGGTGACGGTCCTAGCGATCTGGCGTGACCCAGCCGACGACGACGCGAACCGGGTCTGGATCGAACGAGCCTGGCAGGCATTGCCTGCACTGCCGAAGGCCGTCTACGTCAACGAACTCGCTGACGAAGGGAACGAGCGCGTGCGTGCTGCCTATGGCCCGAATTACGAGCGTTTGAGCCAGCTCAAGCGACGGTACGATCCGGACAACCTCTTCCGCTTGAACCAGAACATCGTTCCGGCTTGACGCATCCTATGCGCTGTGCGCCCGGGTAGCCTCTCGTGCCCGGGCGCACGTGCTCGTCAGCCAGCCAGTGCGACGCCGAAAAGTCGTCCGACGCCGAAGGTGATCGCGGCCGCTGCCAGGCCGATCAGCACCTGCCGCAATCCGGAGCGAAGCGCGCTGCGCCCCGTGATGACGGTAATGCCAGCTCCGAGAAGAAAGAGGGCCAGTCCACTCAGCACGACGCTCGCTACCGCTGCCCGTATCCCGCCCCACGCCATGTACGGCAGGACAGGGACGATCGCTCCGATCGAGAAGAGCAGGAAGGACGCGATCGCGGCTTCCCAGGCTGAACCGCCTAGCTCCTCAGGATCGATCGCTAGTTCCTCACGGACGAGCGTCTCGAGTGCGGGCGCGCCCTCGCGGATCAGGCGGTCGGCGAGTTGCCGTGCAGTATCGACTGGTACCCCCTTCGCACGATAAATGAGTTCGAGTTCCTCGCGCTCCTCTTCCGGGAAAGCGATCAATTCCTCGCGCTCGATCCGGATCTGGTGCTCGAAGAGCTCACGAGCGCTCTGTACCGACAGCCATTCCCCCATCGCCATCGAAAGGGAACCAGCGAGGAGACCAGCGATTCCGGTGAGCAGGATCGTCTGCGGGGCGAGGTCAGCCCCGGCGACGCCCATGACCAGGCTCAAATTGGAGACGAGTCCGTCATTGGCGCCCAGCACCGCGGCACGGAGCGCGTTCCCGCCGACTGCCCGGTGCCTGCCCTCCAGCACAGCGAGTGCACTGCCCGGTAGCCCGCTCGGGCGCTCGCGCCCGATGAGCTGCAGGATCCGCGCATGCTGGTGCTCGGTTTCTGGGAGGTGCGCACCCGCAGCCTCTGCCTGCGCGTCGTACTTCGCCTGGTCTGCCCATTCGCGTGCCGTGACCGTCGGGAGCACCACTGCGGGCCCGAAGCGGCGTGCGACCCATACCAGTACCCGAGTTCGCCAGCTCGGACGCGGTTGCGGTACCGGGACGCCGAGTTCCCGGAGCTTCTCCTCCCAAAATCGGGCGTGCTGCTCCTCCATCGCCGCGAGGCGCTGGAAGACTTGGCGCAGCTCCGGCGTGTGTTCCGCTTCCGCGAGTGCTCGGTAGAGCGTCGCACTGTCGATCTCGTCCTGGAGATTCCTGCGATACCGGCGAGCGGCCTCCTGCATCTCGTTCACTTCGTTTCCCTCCTGCTTGTCGAGGCGATCTCCGCTGATCTCATCGACAGTGACAGGGCGAATCGTCATTCGTCATGCCGGCCGATTCGGGAGAGTGACACGGTGCTGGCCTGCGACGAGGCTCGCGACAGTCGTGGCCACAGCATCGACCGGATCGCTACACTGCGCAAGGGTGAAAGCGCGAAAGGGGACGGGGATGGAGCTGGTCGACTTGTGGTCACGGACGAATGGGACCGTGATCAACGCGACAACGGTCGCTGTCGGCACGGCGTTCGGCTTGCTCTTGCACGGCCGTTTACCGGAACGGATGCAACGCATCGCTGTTCAAGGCGTCGGGCTCACGACCGTCTTCATCGCACTCTCGATGGCGGGCAGTCTCGGTAGAGCGACGGTCGGACGCCTCGATGGGATCGTTTTGGGATTACTCACGCTCGTACTGGGTGGCCTTCTGGGCGAGTGGTGGCGGGTCGAGGAAGGGTTGGAAGGGCTCGGGAACCGGATCAAGCAGTTGGTCGGCGGTGGGGGATCGTTCACGGAGGGCTTCGTCGCGGCGAGCCTGCTCTTCTGCGTGGGACCGATGACGCTCATCGGCTCGCTCAACAATGGCCTGACCGGTGATGCGACGCTGCTCATCATCAAAGCGACACTCGACGGCCTCTCCAGCATCGCACTCGCCAGTGCCTATGGCATCGGTGTCGGCTTTTCGATCCTGGTGATTCTCGTCTACCAGGGCGGCGTCTCGCTCGCGGCTGGTGCGCTCGCGCAGCTCCTCCCCGATCCGGCCAGCGATCCCCGTGTACTCCTGGTCACGGGTGTCGGCGGTCTCATGATGATCGGTATCGCGATCAACCTGCTGGGGATCGGTCGGGTGCGGGTGGGCTCGTTCCTCCCGGCCTTGCTCCTGGCACCGTTCGTCTCGATGGTTGCTCGATGGTTCGCTTGAAGCTGGTGTGCATCACTCGGCATAGACGGTCACGCTCGCCAGTGCCACCCACGGTTCCTCACCGGTTTCGCCCGGTGTAGCCAGCGAGAGCGTGATCTGGAGCTGCGATGTCGTCAGGATTTGTGGCTTGTCGATGACCCAGGCGACCGTCGACCAGTCCCCGTGGGGGAACGGACTCACCCCTTCCCAGAGGGTCAAGCCATTGATGCTGATCCGGAGCACGGGCGTGAGTGTCCCTGGGTTGCTCATTCCCTCGGCAACCAGGACGAGCCGCTGGATGGGCTCAGGCGTGTTCAGCCAGATGCGTCCCGCATTGGCACCGCTCTGGAGCCCATAGAGGACTCCGGCGTTCCCTGGAAGCATGACGTCGGGGAGTCCGGTCGCTGGAGCGGTTCCCGCGAGCGCGTTACCCGCGAACGGATACGGCTGCAGTGTCGCCAGGAGGTTACCGACCGTAGTGACCGGAACCGGTTGACCGACGCGGGCCATCGGCGGAAGACTCGCCCACAGGTCTGGCGTCGGTGTGGGAATCGGCGTCGGAGTCGGTGTGGGCGTCAGGGTGGGTGTGACGGTCGGTGTCGGAGTGATCGCCGGCCAGGGAACCGCTGTCGGAGTCGGTGCTCCGGCTTCGATCGCACTCGATAGGTTCGGCGTGGCAGTTGGCCAGACGACAGCGGGCGTCGGTGTCGGTTGTGGTGCAACCACGGTGTGGGGCGTCGGACTCGGCTCCGGCGATGCGATCGGCGTCGCGGTGGGTTCGACGGTCTTCGTCGGTCGTGATGCGGGAGTGGGGGTCAGAGTGCTCGCTCGACTGACCGAGAGCGAGGGGAGCCCTGGCAACTGGGCTGGCGCGGGATAGGGCGTCGGAGTCGGTGTCGGGCGGTTGGTGCGCAACGTGAACGCTGGCGCACTCGCTGTCGCTGGCTGACCTGCTTCGGCGCTCGGACGACCCCCGCTCAGGGTATCGGCGAGCGCGATTCCCGCCCACAATCCGCCGAGCAACGCTGCCGTGGTCACCGCGACGACCAGCGGGCGACGCACGACGTCCGCCAGTCGATCCCGCAGGGACATTCGCACTGGCTCCGCTGATGCTACCTGCTTGCGGGTGGTTGCGAACGGGACTGTCGCAGTGGACGTTCGCGATTTCCTGGTGCGCTGCGGGTTCTCGTCGGTGCGTTGGGTTGCCAGAAGTTCGAGGAGATACCGGCTGGGAGGACGCTCGCCAGCACCCTGCAGGGCACGCAGGTGCGGGCAACGGCCGAACGTACCCATGCAATACGACGCCTGCCAGCCCAAATCGGTGAGTGGCTGTTGGAGCGCGTCGCAGAAACGCTGGTCGCCGAGCGAGATCGCCTGCGCCTGGGGATCGGCGAGGAGCCGAAAATGCGGACAGGCTGGGCGTCGCTGGGGCCCCTGATTTGCCAGGTGCCAGGTCTCCTCGAGCATCCCCGTTGGTTCCCTTCCCACTGCCCTGGACGCGCGGTGCGGCGTCCGCTGCTCATGGTCTACTCGGTGTGTCGCCATCGGTGGAGATGACCGAGGTCCTAAAAAGCAGCGGGAAGGTCGCCGAGCGGGTGATGCCTCCGGTCCCAGGTTGGCCGCATCGTCTCCGGTCGGTTCCGCCGAGCGAGCGTGCGAGTACAGGCCTGCTTGCCCTCATCACCGATACCGGCCCTCGGAGTTGCGCTCCCTGGTTGTGCTCGTTCAGTCGCGTGCCGGTCTCTTCTCCTCGGGCTGGTGGCCCCAACCGCCACCGCCTGGCGTCTCGATCCGGATCCGATCGCCGGCGTGCACCGTGAGGCGTCGTTTCCCCCCAAGGTCGATCTCCTCCAGTCCAGCGCCCGCACGGCGCAGCAGAACGTTCCTGCCGGGTGCGCCGGGCTGGCCGCCATGCAGCCCCCAGGGTGCGTACCGGCGGCGCTCGGTCAACAGCGTGACTTCTGCCTCGGCCAGAAACTCGATTTCGCGCACCAGTCCGTCGCCACCGCGTGCCGTGCCGCGACCGCCGGAGTTGTCCCGGAGCGCGTAGCGAACGACCCGGAAGGGGTAGGCAAATTCCAGTGCCTCCACCGGCGTGTTCCGTGTGTTGCTCATGTGGACATGGACGCCGGAAAGCCCGTCGAGGCCAGGGCGCGCGCCCATCCCGCCCCCCATTGTCTCGTAGTAGGCGTACGGTTTCCCACCGTGTGGGTCGATGCCACCGATCGTCAGGTTGTTCATCGTACCCTGGCTGGCTGCCGGAATCACGTCCGGAAGTGCCTGAGCCAGCGCGCCGAAAAGGACGTCAACGATTCGCTGGGACGTTTCGACGTTGCCGCCAGCCACTGCGCACGGTGGACGCGCGTTGACGACGGTCCCCTCCGGGGCGATCACACGCAGGACCCGGAAGACGCCATGGTTCATCGGTGCGTCCTCCGGCATCAGGCAACGGAGGACGTAGTAGGCAGCCGATTTCGTGACTGTCTCGACGGTGTTGAGGCTTCCCGGGCGCTGTGCCGCGGTTCCGGTGAAGTCGAACGTCAGCGTCTCTCCGTCGGCGTGGATCGTCACGGTGATCGGCACCGGCTCGTCGGTGACACCGTCGTCGTCGAGGTAGTCGGTGAAGCGGTAGGTGCCTGGCGGGATCGCGCGAACGGCCTGGCGAGCGAGACGCTCACCGTAGTCGAGGACAGCCGCACAGAGCTGACGGTACCGCTCTAGCCCATAGCGGGCGAGGAGTTCGCGGACACGCCGGATACCGGTGCGGTTCGCGGCGAACTGTGCGAGGAGATCACCGCGACGTTCCTCGGGTGTCCGCACGTTCCGGAGGATGAGAGCCAGGGCGGCCTCGTTGAGATGCCCTCGTTCCCAGAGCTTGATCGGTGGGATGATGATCCCTTCCTGAAAGAGTTCCGTTGCGATCGGCATCGAACCCGGACTGATACCCCCGACATCGGCATGATGAGCACGGTTGGCAACGAAGCCAACGAGTGGTGCCTCTGGTTCCTCGCTCAGAAACACCGGACTGACCATGGTGATGTCCGGCAAGTGATTGCCGCCGAGGTACGGATCGTTCACGATCACCACGTCGCCAGGTGCGAACGGGGCACACCGTTCCAGAACGACACGCACCGAATCCGGCATCGAGCCGAGATGGGCTGGGATATGGGCGGCCTGTGCGATCATGCGACCCTGGTCGTCGAAGACCGCGCACGAGAAGTCCAGGCGTTCCTTGATGTTCGGTGAGAAGCTGGAACGCTGGAGCGCAGCACCCATCTCCTCGGCGACCGCGCTCACCG
>BEID01000021.1 GCA_002898975.1 bacterium HR27
CGCCAGATACTCGACCGGCAGTCCCGCTTCCGCGGCCAGCCACTGCAACCCTTGCTGAGGATCAGCCTCCTCGGCGACCCAGTACAGTTCTGTCCGGTGACAGGTGACGAGCAGCACCGCCTCGTCGGCAACCGCTCGCCACGCCTGTACGAGCTCGATCTGCCGCTCCTTCGGGAAACTCAGCCGTTCGCGCACCTCGATCGGCGCTGTCCGGTGCGTGATCGCGACGCACGCCAGCTGCATCATGCACCCCTGTCGATCGCCCGCAACGACTCAGCGGCAGCCTCGACCGTACGATCGATGTCCGTCTCGCTGTGCGCCAGCGAGACGAACCACGCCTCGAACTGCGACGGCGGCAAGAGAATTCCCCGGTCACGCATCGCCCGATGGAACCGCGCGAACAGGCCGGTGTCGCAGGCTTCGGCCCGCGCCGCGTCAGTCACGGGTTCGCTCGTGAAGAACAGCGTCAGCATCGAGCCGACACGCTGGACCACTGCCGGTACGCCACTGGCACGGATGGCTTCCTGCAGCCCGTCCTCCAGTCGCTTCCCCAACTGCTCCAGCCGCTCGTAGGCGCCCGGCTGTCGTGCCAGTTCGAGCGTGGCCAGTCCCGCCGCCATGGCGAGCGGGTTCCCAGCCAGTGTCCCTGCCTGGTACACGGGTCCACTCGGCGCGACTCGCTCCATAAGATCGCGGCGCCCGCCGTACGCGCCTATCGGTAGTCCCCCGCCGATGACCTTGCCGAAGCAGGTGAGATCGGGCCAGATACCGTACCGCTCCTGCGCACCACCCCACCCGAGCCGGAAGCCGGTGATGACCTCGTCGAAGATGAGCAGGCTTCCCACCCCGCTCGTCAGTTCGCGCAGACGTTCCAGGAAACCGGGTACTGGCGGAACGACCCCCATGTTGCCCGCAACCGGCTCGACGATGACGGCCGCGATCCGCTCGCCGTATCGTTGGAACGTTTCCTCCAGAACTGCGTGATCGTTGTACGGCACGACGATCGTGTCGCTCGCCGTTCCGGCCGTGACACCGGGCGTCCCTGGAATGCCGAACGTCATGACTCCCGAGCCGGCGGCAACGAGCAACGCGTCGACATGCCCGTGGTAGCAGCCAGCGAATTTGACGATCAGCGGGCGTCCAGTCGCCGCACGTGCCAGGCGGATCGCGCTCATCGTCGCCTCGGTACCGGAATTGACGAAGCGGACGAGCTCGACGGACGGAGCTGCTTCGACGATCGTCCGAGCGAGATCGATTTCGTATGGCGACAGCAGCCCGAAGCTCGTCCCCGCACGGGCAACGCTGCTGATCCGTTCTGCGACCTGCGGATGCGCGTGACCGACGAGGAGCGCCCCCCAGGAACAGATGTAGTCCAGATAACGGTTGCCATCGACATCGACGAGATACGCCCCCTCGCCACGCGCGACGATGAGCGGCTCCTCACCGACGGCCCGGAAGGCGCGTACCGGACTATTGACGCCACCCGGCAGATACCGCTGAGCTTCTTCCCACAGCGTTGCGGTTCGCGACATCGCACGCTCCCCAGCCTAACGCGCTACCAGCTCTTCCGCTGCGGCGGTCAATCGGCCACTCTGGAGCCAGCGCGCCGCATCCTTGGCGTGATAGGTGATGATCATCTGGGCACCAGCCCGCCGGATCCCGGTGAGGATTTCCAGCACGATCCGCTGCTCATCGATCCACCCGTTGCGTGCCGCCGCCTTCACCATCGCGTACTCGGCACTCACGTTGTACGCTGCGATCGGAACATCGAAGCGCTCACGCGCTGCAGCGATGACATCGAGGTAGGCGAGGGCCGGTTTGACGATAACGGCATCGGCGCCTTCGTCGATATCCGTCGCGATCTCCCGCAATGCCTCACGGCGATTGCCCGGATCCATCTGGTGCGAGCGCCGGTCGCCGAATGCTGGCGCCGACTCGGCAGCTTCACGGAACGGGCCGTAGAATGCCGACGCGTACTTCGCCGCGTAGGACAGGATCGGCAGTTCAGAGAAACCGGCACGGTCGAGAGCGCGCCGGATCGCCAGTACCCGCCCGTCCATCATGTCGGACGGTGCCACCATGTCGGCGCCCGCTTCCGCGTGCGAGACAGCCGTACGAGCGAGCAACTCCAGTGTCGGATCGTTGAGGATCTGCCCGTCGCGGACGATGCCGCAGTGTCCGTGCGACGTGTACTCGCAGTTGCAAACATCGGTGATGACGATCAGCTCTGGCGCGACCCGCTTGAGTTCGCGCACCGCTCGTTGGACGATACCGTCCGGATCGTACGCTTCACTGGCAAACTCGTCCTTGTGCGCCGGTATGCCGAACAGGAGAACTGCTCCGATTCCGAGCGAAAGGAGTTCTTCGGCCTCGTAGCCGAGCTGATCGACACTGAGCTGGTAGACACCCGGCATCGAGCCGACCTCGCGCCGAACGCCACGGCCATGAACGACGAACAATGGGTAGATCAAGTCCTCCACGCTCAGCCGCGTCTCGCGCACCAGCCGTCGCACGCCTTCGCTACGGCGCAGACGCCGGAAACGGCGGAATTCGAGTGGCCCTTCGGTCATCGCTCGCTCCTCTCCGCTCGGACAACGGCTTCGATCAATCCCTCGCTGGTGTACCGGGTCGCGACGACTGCGACCCGCAACCCGAACGCACGCGCCGTTGACGCGGTCACTGGACCGATCGCCGCGAACTGCACACGCTCGTGCAGGCTCCTCGTATCGCCGAGGGCCGCGACGAGGCTCCGTACCGTCGAGCTCGCGGTCAACAGCACCCAGTCGATCGTTCCCTGTTCGAGTTCTCGACGGACCGCTTGCGACAGCGGTCGCTGCTCGGTGCGATAGACCGGCAGAACGAGCACCTCAGCACCAGCCTCGATGAGCCGCCGAGGGAGCACATCGCGCGCCTCGGCCGCCCGGGCCAGCAGGACACGTTTCCCCGTCACCCCTGCTGCGATCAGTGCGTCCGCGACAGCTTCGGCCACGTAGCGATCCGGTACGAGTGCCGGCTCGATTCCGCGCTCCTGGAGCACTCGGGCAGTCGCCGGACCGATCGTCGCGACTCGTACTCTCGCGAGCGCTTCCAGCGGGATACTGAGGACGCTCAAGCGCTCGAGCACCGACCGCACGCCGTTCACGCTCGTGAACACCAGCCAGTCGTAGTCCGTGATGCGCACCAGCGCTTGGTCGACCTCACCCCAGTCCTCAGGCGGTACGATGGCGATCAACGGCTCGACGACTACCTCGGCACCCAGCTCGCGCAAGCGCTCGACCAGCTCTTGCTCCTGCCCGGCCGGACGGACGACGAGAACTCGACGGCCAGCGAGCGGCTTCGCCACCAGTGACCACGACCGGGAAGCTGTCGTCGGCAGGCTGCGAACGAGTTCTTGCGCCAGCGCACCAGCCCGCTCGATCGCCTCGTCGCGCTGCCACACTGTCACGTCGCGGATGACGGGCCCATGCTCGTCAGGAGCCACGGCCACACGCAGCCGCACCGTGTCGCCCGCCACCGTCGCATAGGCGCCGAGCGGCAGCGTGCAACCGCTCCCGAAGGCGGAGAGGAACGCTCGCTCGACCATCACAGCGAGCCGAATCTCCGGGTCATCCATGCCTGCGAAGATGTCCCGCCGCGGATCGTCACGCCGACAGACCACCGCGAGCGCCCCCTGACCAGGTGCAGGCACGAACACGTCTGGGTCCAGGTATTCGGTCACCTGCGCGAGCTTGCCCAGGCGCTCCAGACCCGCGGCCGCCAGAACGAGCGCATCGTACGAGCCGTCTTCGAGCTTGCGGAGGCGGGTATCGACATTGCCGCGGACATCGACGAGCGTCAGGTCGGGTCGTGCAGCGGCGAGGAGCGCTCGACGACGACGCGAACTCGTACCGACGCGTGCGCCCGGAGGAAGCGCCGCGAGTGACGACGCACCCTGCGTAACCAGGACATCGCGCACGTCAGCGCGCACTGGAAAGGCAACAATCTCGAGCTCCGAGGGTAGACCGGTCGGCAAATCCTTGGCACTGTGTACGGCGAGATCGATCGCACCCGCGAGGAGCGCTTCGTGCAGCTCTTTCACGAAGACACCGGTACCGCCCAGGATCGTCAAGGAGGTCGCCCGATCGCGATCGCCGGTTGTCGTTATCGGCACGAGCGTGCACGAACTGGTCGGTTCGATCCGTTCCAGCCGTGCGATAACCGCACGCGCCTGGGCCAAAGCGAGTGCACTCCCCCTGGTCCCGACACGGATCTCCCCGGCCCTACCGCTCGCTCGTCGCTGTCCCGGGCGCTGCTGCACTTGATCGATCCCGCTGAATTTGCTCGAACTTCACCACATTCCCTTGTCGGGGCGATTCTACCCACCGTCTCCCTCCCTGAGCAACCTGCCGACGCGGCTGGTTCTCTTGGTGGGATCGGAGATCAGTACAATGCTGTCGTGGGAGCGGAGGGCAAACGAGCGAAGGGGGAGACCGATGGGGAAGACCGTGGTCATTCTCGGGGCTGGCCCCGGTGGTATCGCGGCTGCGCGGACACTGCGGACACTCCTCGCGCCGGACGATCGCATCACCGTCGTCGATCGGCAGGACGAACAGCGCCTCGGTGTCAGCTTGCTTCTGATCATGCGCGGTTGGCGGGAGCCCGAACAGGTGGCGATCCGCCCCTCGCGCGTCCTGCACGGTATCGCCGAGTTCCAGCAGGCCGAGGTGCTCCACATCGACCCGGACACGCGGACGGTCCAGACTAGTCGCGGTTCCCTGCCGTACGACGCGCTCCTCCTCGCCACCGGAGCGGAACTCGCGCCCGATGCGATTCCCGGGCTGTCCGGTGCGCTCGAGAACGGGATCGCCGGCCACTGCTGGTCGCTACCGGCCACGCTCCAGCTGCGCGAACGACTACGCTGCTTCACCGGCGGCCGTATCCTGGTCGTCATCGCTCGCCTTCCGTACAAATGCCCACCGGCGCCCTACGAGGCGGCTCTCCTCATCCGCGACCTCGTCGAAGAGCGTGGTCCCGGCCAGTCGACCGAGATCGTCGTGGTGACACCGGAGCCGAGTCCCCTCGCCGTCGCCGGCCCCGCCATCGGCGAGCAGCTCACGCGCTTTCTGACCGAACGCAGCATCGCTGTCCGGACCGGTGAACAGCTCGCCGCCGTCGATCCCCGTCAGCGCGAAGTCTCGTTCGTTACCGGTACCCGCGAGCTGTTCGACTTGCTTGTCGTGGTGCCACCGCACAGTGCTGCGGCAGTGGCTCGCACAGCCGGGCTCGTCGAGGGGGACTGGGTACCAGTTGCGTTGCAGACGATGCGGACAAAGGTCGAAGGAATCTGGGCGATCGGTGATGTGGCTGCTGTCCGGATCCGGAACAATCTTGTCGTTCCAAAAGCTGCAGTCTTCGCGCAGCAGCAGGCAGAAATCGCGGCCCGAGATATTGCTCGTTTCCTGGGTTATGCTGCACCGGATCCCGAAGTTCGCGCCTTCGGGCGCTGCTGGTTCATCGCCGGACGCGGGTCCGCTGGGATCATCGAGGGTGATTTCCTGGCTGAACCACGGCCGGCAGTCACCTTCCAGTCACCGACCAGCGAAGGCTTCGCACAGATGGAAAACGAGCTCGCGGCATGGCTCGCCCAGGATCCCGGTGCGAGCCGATAGGTAAGCAGACGCTGCCGCTCAGGTAGTCGTCGACAGCAAGCGATAGAACTCGTCGCGAGCGCCGGCAGAGCTTTCGAAGATACCCAGCATCGCGCTCGTCGTCGTGCGGGCATGCTGCTTTTCGACGCCACGCATCATCATGCAGAGGTGAATGCCGTCCGCCACGACCGCCACACCCTGTGGATCGAGAACTTCCTGTATCGCCTGCGCGATCTGCTGTGTCAGTCGTTCTTGCACCTGCAAGCGTCGCGCGTAGAGATCGACGACGCGTGCGAACTTGCTGAGGCCGAGAATCCTGCCCCGCGGCACGTAGCCGATGTGGACATGCCCGAAGAACGGAAGCAGATGGTGTTCGCAGAGCGAGTAGAACTCGATCCCCTTCACGACGACCATCGTGTCGTGATCGACATGAAACACCGCACCGTTCACGATCTCGTTAAGATCTTGCCGGTAGCCACGCGTGAGGAATGCCCAGGTCTCGGCGACACGCTGCGGCGTCCGTTGCAGGCCCTCTCGCTGCGGATCTTCACCGATGAGCTGCAGCCACTCGGCGACTAACTCCTGCAAGCGTTCCAGGTCGCAGGCCGTTGCGAAGCGGAGTCCCGTGTCCTCGAACTCGACGATCCGTTCCTGTCGCCTCATCTCGAACTCCGACTGTCCGAAGTACTACTCAGCGGACTCCCGTGTCCCCTCGCTCGCAATCATGCCACCTGAATCTCGACGCAGTGCATGCCGCACACGCATCATACGCGACCGCAACAAGCGGATCGGAAATCGCTTCCACCGGCTCCACATGAACCACCGCCACAAGACCGAGGCGACCGGTACAGCACCTTGCGTGAGCACACACCGGAGATACCGATCAGGTCGTCCGGCGAGCAGTGCGAGTCCAAGCCAAACGTACTGCGTGGTCAGCCCGAGATTCGCCCCCAGGAACACGACTCCCCGGTTCCACCATCGCTGCGCGGCGGCGCGCTCGTCCTCGCTCCCACGAGCCAGGAGACAGAACAGGCGACGCTCGATCCAGCGGATCACGCGATCCTGTGGCAGGAACAGGTACCGATAGACTGCACGCGCGATCGCGACCCACCGTCCCTCAGGATCACGCACGTCCGGACGAAACCGCTCGTTCCGGACCGAGCGATAGAGATACTCGACGTTGAAGTCCCAGCTCAGGAGCAGCGTGAGCACGATGAACCCGGCCAGCGCTTCGCCCCAGCGCTTCGTCCGCCACGCGAGCGCGCCGAACAGCCCGGCATTTTTGAGTGCGTCCAGCTCAGTGTCAGCGTATCGACCGAGTTCCGTCTCCTCGCGCCGCAGCCGGGCGAGCTGCCCATCCGCGTTGTCCAGCACCGTCACCACCTGCAGGAGCAATGCCGCGAGACGGTCGCGGCGGCGGGCGATCGCGACGGCCGCGACCGCCCCGAGCAGGGTGTGCAAGCACACCAGATGAATCGGACGAATGCGCGTCTCCGCCAGGCTGCGCGCTACGAGGAAACCGAGCGGGCGGAAGACCGCGGCATTGAGGAGTTCCGGTGCTGGCCTCGGTTTGAGGCTCCTCCGGTAGAGTTCGGCGAGGCGCGTCGGTCTCTCCCGCCTCACGCTCCGTATCCGCGACCAACTCGTCGTGTCAGGCCCAGTCGCTCGACACCCTGGATCGCTCCCTGCAGCAAGAAGCCGATATCGCTCCCGGCAGTCACGAAGCGGAATCCCTGGGCTGCCCGCTGCAGCGCATCCTCGATACTGTACGCAGCATAGCCAGCGATCTTCCCCGTATTCCGGCACGCTTCCAGTACGCGTTCGATCGCCCGCTGCTGTCGCTCGTCTTCCTCTGCGTGGCGCGGATCGACACCGAGGGAGAGAGCCAAATCACCCGGACCGATCCAGCACCCGTCGATACCGGTAACCGAGAGAATGGCTTCGGCATTTTCCACTGCCTGCGCGCTTTCGATCTGGACAGCCACGAACAACTCTCGGTCGATCCACTCCGGGTAGTCCGATCCGTAGACACGCGCACGTCCCCAGCCCCAGGAACGCTTCCCGAGCGGTGGGAAACGGCACGCATCGGCAACCGCCTGTGCATCTTCCCGCGTGTGCACGAGTGGCACGATGATCCCGAGTGCTCCATCGTCGAGCAGGCGGCCGATCAGCGTATAGTCATTCCGCGCTACCCGCGCCATGGTCACGGCATGACCACAGGAAAGCGCCATGAGGGTAGCGATAATGGAGTCCGATCCGAAGGTGCCGTGCTGCGTGTCCAGCAGGATAAAGTCGATCCCGCAGTCCGCCAGAGCTTCGGCGACCAGCGGTGCACCGAGCTGCAACGTGTAGCCGAAAGCCGGCTGTCCGGCCAGCATCTTGCGCTTTGCCGTGTTTTCGCGCATGGTTTCTCGCTCCACCCCCCGCAACCGACCAGGCCTCGCCCCTACACTACCCGAAAGGATCACCGCCGTGAAGCAGGTCGAGTCGCGTTGCTGGTACGCCGGTTCAGTCGCGTCCGGCAGGCACTATGGTATCCTGAAAAGGTTGTGTGTTCCTCCGCACGAGGCCACACCGGAGAACCCAAAAACGAACGAGGAGCGATTTCAGTGAGTATGACACAGATCCCTACGGCGCGTCCGAACGCCTTCGCTGTGCTCGGTTTGCGCCGAGAGTTGCTCGAAGCCCTTCGTACCGTCGGCTTCGAGCACCCCCTGCCAGTACAGAGCGAGGCCATCCCAGTACTCCTGGCTGGCCGCGATGCGATCGTGCAGGCACACACCGGAACCGGCAAGACGGCAGCCTTCGCACTGCCGATCCTCGAGAGATTGGCACCCGATGGGCACGGGCCACAAGCGCTCGTCCTGACCCCAACACGTGAGCTGGCGATCCAGGTTGCGGAGGCTATCCACCGACTCGGTCGCTATCTCGAGGCACGGGTCATCGCGCTCTACGGTGGACAGCCGATCGAGCGCCAGCTGCGCGCTCTGCGGCACCCGGTGGATATCGTCGTCGGAACACCGGGACGTATCATGGATCACCTTCGGCGTGGAACATTGCGTCTCGATTCCATACGCACCGTCGTGCTCGACGAGGCGGACGAGATGCTCGATATGGGATTCCTCGACGATGTCGAGTGGATCCTGGAACGCGTTCCCACCGAGCGACAAACGGCACTGTTTTCGGCAACCATGCCGGCACGTGTCCGGGAGCTAGCCCGCCGCTATCTCCGGAAACCGGTCATCATCGCTATCCACCCCGAGCACGTCACCGTGCCGCAGATCGAACAGTTCGTTTATGAAGTTGCCGGGACGGCGAAACTCGACGCACTCGCCCGCATCCTCGATTTCGAAGCGCCGGCATCTGCCATCGTCTTCGTTCGAACCAAGAGCGGTGCAGACGAACTGGCGCACAAACTGCAGGCGCTCGGCTATGCGGCAGAAGCGATCCATGGCGATCTCAGCCAGGCGATGCGCGACCGGGCAATGCAGCGCTTCCGGAGCGGACAGGTCGACCTGCTCGTCGCGACCGATGTCGCGGCCCGTGGGCTCGATATTCCACAAGTGAGCCACGTCATCAACTTCGACATTCCGGGCGATCCCGAATCCTACGTTCACCGTATCGGTCGCACCGGTCGCGCCGGCAGTGCTGGCATCGCGATCACGCTCGTCGAACCGCGGGAGCGCTGGCTGCTCCGGACGATCGAACGCGCGATCGGCACGCGGCTCTCACCGCGGCGCATTCCGACGCGTGACGAGATCGTGCGGCGACAACGCGAGATGCTCGGCACGTCGCTCGTCGAACTCATCGAGCGGGAGAACCTCGAGCTCGGGCGCCAGATCGTCAACCAGCTGCTCCCGTACCACGAAGCAGCCGACATCGCGGCAGCAGCCATCACGCTTCTCCTGCGCGAGCGCGGTTCGGATCCGGACCGCTTGCTGTCATCCGGCGAGGACAGCTGCGCCGAATCCGGCATGCGGCGTCTTCGCCTCGATGTGGGACGGCGCGACGGGGTTCGTGTCCACGACATCGTTGGCACGATCGCGAACGAAACCGGATTGCCGGCACGCGCGATCGGACAGATCGATAT
>BEID01000022.1 GCA_002898975.1 bacterium HR27
TGTCAACCGATTGCGGAACACCGTATCCATGTGCCATCTCCTCCCGTCGAGACCATCCAACTTCTCACCGGATCATCCGATCGCTCGACAACCGTCTAGGCGAGAGTGTTCTGCTGGCGACCACCTCCTTCGCTAGCGCTCGGTCACCGCGCTGCGCTCTCGATGCCAGGGTGGGAGTTCTGGCTCACGCGAGTCAGGATACGGAACGCGGTAGCCGAGCCGTTCCGAGAGTTCGCGCGCTCCCTCCTGCACCAGCCGCGAAAGTTCGCGGAAGCGCTCCGGCGTATCGCGCACCACCGGGAACGAGATGCTCATCGCCGCGACCATCCGGCCTCGATGGTCGTAGATCGGCGCGGCGACACAGCGCACGTCCGGGTTCGACTCGCAGTTGTCCCAGGCGATCCCGCGCGCTCGTGTCCGAGCGAGCTCCGCCCGCAACGCTTCGATCGTGCGGATACTGTTGGGCGTCATCCCCGGCAGCTCGTGCACCCCGGCGAACCGCTCGGCCAACTCCTCCTCGCTCAAGCCCGAGAGCAACATCTTCCCGACCGCCGTGCAGTGCGCGGGAAGCCGCCGTCCGATCGCGGAAACCAGCCGCAGCGCATTCGTGCTGTCCACTTTGGCGATGTAGAAGGCCTCGCGCCCCTCCAGCACCGCGATGTGCACCGTCTCGTCGCACTGCGCCGCAATCTTGCGCGCGACGATCTGCCCCTCGCGCGCCAGGTCGAGACCAGCGGCATAGGCGTTACCAAGCTCGAAGACGCGCGCGTCCAACGCGAAGCGGTGCGGGTTCGCTTCCAGCGGCCGCAGATAGCGGCGCGCGACCAGCGTGGCGACCAGCTCGTGGGCGGTACTGCGCGGGAGCCCGAGCGCCCGGGCAATCTCCGGAACGGACAGCGACTCCGGCTGCGGTGACCGCAAGAAGAGTTCGAGGATATCCAGTGCACGTTCGACGGCTGGTACGCGTCTTGGCATCTTATATGTCCGGTATATCAGACGCTATTCGGTCTGTCGTCCACTGTCTGGGCACAGTGTAGTCCCCTCGCCACCGCATGTCAACACGATATCCCGCGACAAGCTTGTCACCGGGGCGAGAGGAGGGTCTCGTTCCCTGGTATTCCCAGATCGTGGCCGATCGCTCCAACGCGATCCCGGTCACGATATACGCCTGGCCGGGCGCTCGACGGCGAGTCGGCGCAGCTCGCACTGGCGTACCCGCTAACACCCGGGCAAGGCCGAGCCCTGCGCTGCAGCGACATGCATCTTGACAGCCATTTCCCCACTCGCTATTGTGGACTCTGGCACGATCAGCGCGGACGAGGTTCGCATCCGGCATCGCATTTTCCGGAGCTGGGATCAGGAACGGTCGCTCGAGAAAGGGGACTCGTGGTGCGGTGGGGCCGCCTCCCGCACAGCGTGTCATCGCTCGTTTCTTGGCCGATCAGCGCCAGCCGCCCCCCGCCGGCACACCGCCAGGCTGGAACTCCGGAAGCTGTGTGCGAGCAACGAGAGGGGAAGCACTGCCATGAGCGACCGAACGACGGGTCTTCTGAGTCTCGCCGACCTGGAACGCGCAGTTCGAGCTGGAGAGATCGACACCGTCGTGAATGCCCTCTGCGACATGCAAGGACGTCTCATGGGGAAACGCGTCCGGGCCGATTTCTTCCTCGAGCATGTCCGCGAGCACGGTACCCATTTCTGCACCTACCTCCTGGGCACCGATATGGAAATGACCACACCGGCCGGCTATCGGCTCATGAACTGGCAGACCGGCTACGGTGACTGGGTGGCCCGTCCCGACTTCACCACCCTCCGCCGCATCCCGTGGTTGGAAGGAACAGCGCTCGTCCTGGCTGATGCAGTGGACGAGGAGACCGGTGAACTGATCCCGGTCGCTCCGCGAACGATCCTCCGTCGCCAGGTCGAGCGCGCGGCAGCGATGGGTTTTCGCGTCATGATGGCGAGCGAGCTCGAGTTCTATCTCCTCAAGGACTCTTACGACGAGGCGTACGAGAAAGAGTACCGCGGCCTGCGCCCCTACGGCTGGTACAACGAGGACTATCACCTCTTCCAGGGGACGAAGGCGGAACCGATCTACCGGCAGATCCGCAACCTGCTGACCGCTGCCGGGATCCCGATCGAGTTCTCGAAGGGGGAGGCCGCTGCTGGCCAGCACGAGATCAACATCCACTACGCCGAGGCACTCGAGTCAGCCGACCGCGCGGTCTTGTTCAAGCACGGAGTCAAGGAGATCGCCTATCTCAACGGTGTCTCGGTCACCTTCATGGCCAAGCCGCACCACACGTGGACGGGTTCCAGCTCCCACATCCACCTGAGCATCTGGGACTCTGCCGGAGAGCGAAACCTCTTCTACGACCCGGACGGCCAGCCGTACCACATGAGCCGCTTGATGCAGCACGCCCTGGCTGGCCTCATCGCTCACGCGCGGGAACTCTCGCTCCTCGTCGCCTCGAACGTCAACTCCTATAAGCGCTACGCTGTTGCGAGCTGGGCACCAGTGAACGCCGTCTGGGGCCGCGACAACCGCACCTGCGGCTTCCGCATCGTCGGCCACGGGCAGTCGCTGCGCATCGAGAACCGGATCCCTGGAGCTGACGCCAACCCGTACCTGGCCTACGCAGCGATGATCGCTGCCGCCCTCGACGGAATCGAGCGCGAACTCCCACTTCCGCCAGAGTATCGCGGCAATGCGTACGAGGCCCGCGACGTCGTCCGCGTACCGCGAACGCTCGCCGAAGCTATGGTGGAATTCGACCGCTCAGCCTTCGCTCGCCAGGTCTTCGGCGACCTCGTCGTCGAGCACTACGTCAATATGGCGCGCGTCGAGCAGGAAGCGTTCGACGCCGTGGTGACCGATTGGGAACTGTACCGCTATTTCGAACGAGGATGAGGGAGGGAGACGATGGGGAGCCGACTTGCAGGCAAGGTCTGCATCATTACCGGAGCTGGATCGGGGATCGGCAGGGAATCGGCCCTGCTCTTCGCCCAGGAAGGGGCGAAAGTCGTCGTAGCCGATGTGAACGAGGCTGGTGGACAGGAGACGGTGCGGCTCATCCGCGAGGCCGGTGGTGAGGCACTGTTCGTCCGCACCGACGTCACGAAGGCTGCCGAGGTCGAAGCCCTGGTGCGTGCCGCCGAAGAGACGTACGGCAAGCTCGACGTCATGTTCAACAACTCTGGCATCTTCCCCGACGAGGACGGTTCGGTCGTGGACACTCCGGAGGACGTGTGGGATCGCGTCATGGCAGTCAACCTCAAGGGGGTCTTCCTCGGCTGTAAGTACGCGATTCCCGCCATGTTGCGCGCCGGTGGAGGCTCGATCATCAACACGGCCAGCTTCGTCGCCCTCATGGGCGCTGCAGTACCACAGATCGCCTACACGGCGAGCAAAGGCGGGGTACTCGCGATGACGCGGGAAATCGCCATCGAGTTCGCGCGCAAGAACATCCGGGCGAACGCGCTCTGCCCGGGCCCAGTCGACACACCGCTGCTCCGCTCGATCCTCTCCGACCCAGCGAAGCGCCAGCGTCGCCTCGTTCACATCCCGATGGGGCGCTTCGCGCAGGCACGGGAGGTTGCGCAGGCGGCGCTCTTTCTGGCATCGGACGAGTCGTCCTACGTGACCGCAACAGCGTTTCTGGTCGATGGTGGCATCACTGCCGCCTATATCACGCCGGAAAGTTAGTACTCGAGAGCGAGAGGAGCAGGCGCGATGAGCAAGGAGAAGCAGCGTCAGGAGCTGATCAGGCAGGACATCCATGACCTGCACCGGCTCGGCTACGCCCAGCAGCTGTTCCGCGAGATGGGCGGGTTCTCCAACTTCGCCATCTCGTTCACCATCATCTCCATCCTGACCGGCGCCATCCTGTTGTACGGATATGGGCTCAAGTTCGCTGGCCCGATTGTCAATACGCTGGGCTGGCCGCTGGTCTCCCTCTTCACTATGGCGGTGGCAGCCTCCATGGCCGAGATCGCCTCGGCGTACCCGACGGCCGGTGGACTCTACTTCTGGTCGTTTCGTCTCGGTGGCCGCGGCTGGGCCTGGGTCACTGCCTGGCTCAATATGATCGGCCAGGTCACCATCACAGCGGGCATCAACATCGCGGCCGCAATCTATATCATCGGTGCAGTCACCCGGATCTTCGGCATTCCGGAAGACGCCTCGGTTCCGCTCTTCGGATCGACGACCAACTGGGATTTCCAGGTTTTCGTCATGGTCCTCATCATGATCCCACAGATCCTGATCAATGTTTTCGGCATTCGATTGACGCGCTTGCTCGGAGACTTCAGCGTCTACTGGCATATCATCGGTGGCGCCCTGATCGTCCTGTTCCTCGTGTTTCTCGGAACCCACCACAACAGCTTCGGTTTCCTTTTCCGATTCGAGAACGTCGTCAATCCCCTCGACGCGGTTTCAGCCGATCTCGGCAAAGGCCAGCCCGAGCCTGCGCTGGTGGTTGGCAACTGGACCTTCCCGTCGCCGCTCTTCAATCTCCTGCCTGCCCTCAAAGACCTGTATGCCAGCGCACCGTTCTGGCTCGTCTTCTTGCTCGCCCTTCTGCAAGCCCAGTGGACCTTCACCGGGTACGACGCCTCGGCCCACGTCGCCGAAGAGACCGTGATGGCACGCCTCAACTCGGCCTGGGGCATCTTCCTTTCGGTCACCGTCTCAGCAGTCGTCGGTTGGATCCTGCTCACTGCCGTTACCTGGAGCATTCCGAACGGCGACATCGCCGCGACAGCCGCTGACCCGTACCCGGTCCTCTACGTCGCGTACCAGAACTTGCCGGCCGTCCTCGGTCACGTTATCGCCATCATCATCGCTGTCGCGATGTGGCTGTGTGGACTCGCCTCGATCACGTCCATGTCGCGGATGTGGTGGGCCTTCGCACGCGACGGCGGCATGCCCGCATCGTCGCTCATCGCGCGCGTCCATCGGCACTACCGGACACCGGTGTGGTCGATCCTCATCACCTGCTCCCTGGCCGTCGTGCTTACCCTCTACTCGGCAGCCTATTTCGTCGTCACGTCGATCTCGACGATCGCCCTCTACCTCGCCTATGTGACACCGACTTTCCTCAACTTGCGCAACAAGATCACTGGCCACGGCGAACATACGAGCCGCGAGAACGCACCGTGGAACCTCGGTCGGTTCGGTCCGATCGTGAATGCACTCGCCCTCGCCTGGGTCGCTTTGATCACGATCATCTTCGTTCTCCCGCCCAACGAACTCGTCCTGTGGACGAGTATCGCCATGGGTCTCCTCCTGGTGCTCTACTGGGTCGGTTACGCACGGACTCGCTTTACCGGTCCCACGCCGGCTGACGAGGAGGAGCTCCGACGCATCGAGCGCGAGTTCCTCGGCGAGCTCGCCCCGGCCGACTCGTAGTCGTGCCCCACGGGATACGAATCCGCCTAGGAGCGTGCGGCGGTTCGCCGCACGCTCCTAGGACAGAGGCCCTGCCGAATTTCGTTCAGAAGCGGGTCGGCGCGACGGCCTCCGGTCACTCCCTTGCCGCCGACGTATTGACCGCGTATCCTCGCGAATCAGGAGGAAGAGGCGTGTCGACGCTGGCCCAGCGTTTGCTCCAGACACTCAAGAAGCACCGCTTCCAACCCGTGACGCTGCAGGGTGACGGCTTTATCCTCGAGGTCGTGCCGTACCACGGCAAGATCGAGGCGGGATTCACGCTCTGGCGTCTCGAGAGCGGCGAGCTGGTTCCCGTCGCCAGTGGCCATACCGAGAACGGCCATCTGCTGACTCCTGAGGGTTTCGCGCTCCATCTGCCTCCCGAGATCGAACGCACTATGCTCACGCTCCTCGCGCGCAAGCGGTGAGCTCCTCGACCAGCCGCCGGTAGTTCCGGATCAGCGACACACCTGGTGGAGGTCACCTGCCCTGGCACCTGCGCCCGACGAGCTGGCTCGCTACCGCTCGCAACCGGAAGGCCTCGCCTCCGGATCGTGTTCGCGTGGCTCTGGCCGGCTTCCGCTCTCGGCTTGACACAGATCCTCTTGCAACCGGAGGACTGGGTTCTACAATGCTGAGGACCTGACGAACCGCACTATCGAGAGGAGCGCACCGTGCAGGCGATCCGAGCGACACTCGCTCGCGGTTGGTTCCAAGTTCTCATCGGTGGCATCGTTCTGTTCTATATGCTTAACGACGTGTACCAGGCAACCGGTAACCCGAACTTCGTTCCCTCCTTGCTCGTCCTCGGCGCCTTCCTCGTGCCGGTCGTCCTCGTCCTCTGGGCCTACGAACATCCCCTGCCGGAACGGATCCCGCCCAGTGCTGTCGTCTGGAACTTCCTTTGGGGCGGTGCACTCGGTGTCATCATCGCCGGGACCCTGGAATACGACACCTATCGGACACTCGGATTCCTCCCGCTCCTCGCCGTCGGGCTGATCGAAGAGACAGCGAAGCTGATCGTCCCGCTCGTCTTTTTCCTCCGCTGGCGCTACCGTTCGGAAATGGCGGGTCTGCTCTTCGGTCTGGCGAGCGGCATGGGCTTCGCTGCCCTGGAGACACTCGGCTACGGGTTCACCGCCCTGCTCGCCTCGCGGGGAAACATCGGCCTGGCCGAGTTCGTCCTACTCGTCCGCGGTTTCCTCTCACCGGCTGGGCATGCCGCCTGGACGGCCCTCGTCACGGCGACGCTCTGGCGTGAGCGGCATCGCCACGGGCACGCTGGGCTCACGCGCGCGACGCTCGGTGCGTACCTGCTGGCCGTGGCGTTGCACACGCTGTGGGATACCTTCCAGATCATGAGTACCGTCACCCGCATCGACTGGCTCGGGATCGAGGGCGTCAGCGCTGCGATCGCCCTGCTCAGTACCGCCCTGCTCGCTCAGCGGTACCGGGAGGCGCGTCGTCAAGCTGTTGCGGCTGCCAGCGCCATCAGCGGATCCCAGCGGAACGGATCGCCTTCGTAGACCGTCCGCCGGGCCAGACACTGCTCGACCAGCGCCGAGACGTCGTACGCACGCTCGGCTTCCTCCGCCTGTTCCACCGAGACGCGTGTCGCGGGATGCAGCGGCACGAAGACCGTGCAGCAGTCATCGTCCGGGATATGCGAGATCGGCTCGGTCCCGATGTGGACAGCCTCGGCGATGATCTCGTCCTTGTTGTTCCCCACCAGTGGCCGCAGCAACGGCAAATCAGTCACTGCGCCGATTGCCCGCATGTTCTCCAGCGTCTGGGATGCGACCTGCCCTAGGCTCTCGCCCGTCACGATCGCCCCAGCCCCCTCTTCGTACGCGATCGCGGTCGCGATCCGCAGCATCAGCCGCCGGTAGAGCACGACACGCAAGGAGGGCTCGGCTGCCAGTGCGATCTCACGCTGCGCATCGCCGATCGGTACGACGACGAGCCGGTTCTTCGGCGGCTGGTACCGCGAGAGATGCCGCGCCAGCTCGACCGCCTTCTCGATCGAGATCGGCCGGACATAGGGGTAGGCATGGAAGTGCACGAAGGTGACGAAGCATCCCCGCTTCATCAGCCGGTATGCCGCCACCGGCGAGTCGTACCCGCCGGAGAGCAAGGCGACCACACGCCCGCTTACGCCGATCGGCAGCCCACCCGGCCCAGGCAACGACTCCCCGCTCACCAGGGCACGGTCGTAGAGCACCTCGACCTGGTAGGTCACGTCCGGATCGGAAAGGTCGACCGGGGCACCTGTCCGCTTCTGGACGAAACGACCGAGTTCCCGCTCCAAATCCGGAGACGTGAGTGGGAAGTTCTTGTTGGTCCGCTTGACCCGGATCCGGAAGCTCCCCTGCGGCGGCCCCTGCTGCGCCAGGAGCTCCTCGAGCCCCTGCTGCATCGCCTCGACCGTTAGCGCAGTCTCGAGCCCCCGCGAAAAGTTGGCCACTCCGAAGACCCAGCGTAGCCGCTCCGCGACCTCCGGCCAAGCCGCCGGATCCTCGAGACGCACGATGAAGCGCAATGCCCGCTCCTGGACACGGGAGACTGGCAACTCGCGCAACGCGTAGGTGAGGTTCTCGTAGAGCGCGCGCTTGAAGAAGGGACGGTTCTGCCCCTTGAGCGCCAGCTCGTGCACGCGTGCGATCACGAGCGGGGTCATCCTGGTGCTCATCGTTCACCTCCCGCCCGCGCTCGGCCGGTCGATCGCTCCGCCTGCGTCCTGCACGCTTGTGCCGCTAGCGCGAACCGATCCGTTGGCCGACCAGGTCGAGCAACTCGCTCTCCTGGGGAAAGCGCTTCTGCTCGAGCTTCGAGAAGACGAGTTCCCCGTCGACCGAGACCTCGAAGCGACCCCCCGACGAGGGAACGAGCGTGATCTCGCTGATCGCGAGCTCGTACTTGTCCAGCAACAGGTCCACCGCACGGGTGGCTCGTCCACGGTAGCCTCATGACGTACAGTACTCGATCCGAATCCGATGCGCCACCGCATAGCTCCTTCCGAGCTTCCGAAATCGGAAGTATACCCCTTCCCGCACGACCACCGGACAACAACGAGGGAACTGCGCGGGTGCGTCCTCCCTTTCGCGGGGCCGTCGTGTCGCGGCAGCTTCAGGTACGCTGCTTCCAGCGCGGTCATGCTGGCCTTGTCGTCGAGAGCACAGCAGTCTCGCGTGCACCCCCGACGAGTCATCCCCGCATCCTGGGCAGCCCGCACCAGCTGCCAGTCCTGGTGTCCTCCGGCGACGACATTCAGTCTCGATCACCCGAGTGTCGCGCAGGCCTGCATCCCCAGCGGTTCCACCCGAGCACAATTGACCGCTCGCCGAGCCGATTCCTCAACGAGGAGCTCGATCGTCACGACGACGTGTCCACCGGGCTGCGGCGGTGCGCCGCTACACTCGACTGCAGAACCGCTGGACACACAGCTCCATCCTGCTCCAGTGACCTGCCGAACACTCTGCACGACCATGCCGGATGGCAGCTCGTCGGTCAGGACGAACGTGCTCCAGCCGGCACGACACTGTTCGGGTCCAGTGTTTTGCAAGCGAATCACCGCGGTCATCGCCAGTGCCTGCCCAGTGGTCCCTGGTCGCGCGGCTTCCATCGTCTTCTCGAGCCCGAAGAGGCAGCTCACGGGCGTCGGGGTCGGGGGCGGCGTCGGGATCGGCCCGAGCGTCATGCAACGGCTGTCGTTTTCCGCATGCTCGTCTCCGCTGACCGAGACGACCGCACAGTTCTCCGCCGCACTCCCCGGCTCACCGACGACAGTGAAGGTGAAAGTCGCGCTGTATCCAGGAGGGAGTGCCGCAGCAGCGCGACACGCGGTACCCGCACACTCCCAGCGACCACTCCCCCCGGTTTCGACGACTCGTACACCAGAAGCGGCCGTGAACCCAGCCGGCAGCGGGTCGCTGACCAGCGCACCAGGCGGACACGACGTCGTCCCACGCTGCTGGACTGTCAGCGTCACGATCACCGACGTCGTGCCGGCGACCGGTGCGACTGCCTTGTCCAGTGCCAGGTCACAGGCACCGGACGATGTCGTCGTTTCCGTCGGGAGCGGCGCCGGTGAAGGGAGCACGACCGGTTCAGTGGCTGGCGGCGAGGGCACCGGCACGACCGGCCGTGGCGGAGGCGTGGAGAACGAAGCCCCGGCAGTCGGCACGAGCGTGGGTTCGGTC
>BEID01000023.1 GCA_002898975.1 bacterium HR27
CGCGCTCCTTCATAGGCTTGCCGCCGCAGGACCTGCATCGGTGTCTCGCCCGGTGGCACGAGGTGGGGGAGGGGTGGGAAACGAACCTGCCGGAAATCGCTGGCTCGTTGGCCGAAGCGCAGCGGCAGCACGAGACGAATGCGTACCGAACGGCACGATCCACCCGACGAGAAGAATCGCGACAGCGAGCCAGCTCAAGACCCACAACGACTGCCAGGCCAGCCCCGACGTGACTGGCACAGCACGCCGACGCCAAAGCCACAACCGATGCATCATCGCCGCGCGACCGACGATCAAGAGATCGATCGCGACAGCGAGAGCGACGAGGAGCGGCGACACCTTCCGCGAATACCCTGCGTTGATCAAAATCACGATTGTCGGCAGAAGAACGCTGAACCAGGCATGGTTGTGGCGAACGAGTAACCAGGTGGCGACATACCCGATCGCCAAGTGCGTCACAGCCATCAGCAGGAGGAAAAGGTAAATATCATCGGCTCGCCCTCCTTCGCGAACCGCGACATACCATCGTTCCCACCTGAGCCAGAGGAAAACGAGCTTCGCCCGCCAATCCCCGATCTGATCGCTCAGTAACGCTTGCATGAGCCAGAGGACAGCCACCAGCCCAACCGACGCACCCGCCGGATGGGCGATCCACTCCGGAACAGCGAGAGGCTTCGCGACGATATACGCGAGGACGATTCCGACCAACGCGGCCCGAACCGCGATGCCGAGACCATCCGACCAGTCGGCGCGGTACGTGGAAAATCCAGCCAGGAGACACAATAGAGCGAGTAGCGAAAACGCGAACCAGCCCGCTTCTGGCGTGAGTCGGCGCCTCAGGACACGTCCCACGATCGCCCCCTAGCGAGTCGCGTTGAGCAGAGTCAATCCGGCTGGTGCCGCCAGTGCTCGGCGCAGATCGTCCCCGTACTTCACCAGCACGAATGGAACGCCAAGAGCCGTCAGTTCGCTTACGACCAGCAGCGAACTCTCCGGACCGCCGAAGGTGCTCGGTTCCACGATAACGGCAAGCGCTCGAACCGAGCGGATCGTCAGTTCGGCGAGCGCACGCACCCATGCTTCGTCCGTCGATGGCGTGATGACGATGAGTGCACTGTCGCGCCCGAAGTGCGCCTGCTCACCGAGCAACACGCTCTGTAACGGCTCTACTCCTTCGGCATGAAAGTCAGCCAAAAACTCGAGTATCTTCACGAGCTGCCGGGCTCCTCGATCGGTCGGTAGCACGATCGGACGGGTTCCCTGTGCGATCAGACCGACTGCGCGGTTCTGCTCGAGGAAAAACCGAGCCAGCGACGCTGCGATCGTGACGGCATACTCTTCTGTCGAATCCAGCAGTGCTTCGATCCCCTCGCCGTGTTGCCGCATTGCGTCGAGCGAAAGCCGTACATGATGCCGGCGTTCACCATCGACGACCAGCCACACGTCGGTACTCGGATCCAGTTCGAACTCCTTTACCATGAGCTGGCCGGTGCGCGCCGAAGCGCTCCACGCAATCCGATTGAAACTATCTCCCGGTTGATATTGACGAATCGTCGCGACATTCGGGGTCACGTACGGGGTCCGCTTTTGCAACTGGCTCCCTCCGGGCAACTCCCCAGCCGGGAGGCGAACTGCCGAGAGATCGATCAGTGCCGGATAGACGACGAGCTGGTGCGTCGCCGGCACGAGCAGACGCCGTTCGAAGAGACCGAACGGATCACCGCTGCGCAACACGATTGGACCGAGCCGAAAACGGCCACGACGCGTACACCACGTCTTCGCGCGCCAACTCACGCGGGCATGCCCCCCGAGCGTGACGACACGACCGAGCCGGTGGCCCGGTAAATCGGAGTGATCGAGCACTTCGATCCAGAGTTTTCCCAGTCGACTCCGGTTTTCGAGTTCAACGTATTCCACCAATTGGTCACCGACGTGTGCGCGGTCCGTTACGGTCCGTCGCGTGACCACGAGACCACGGAGTGACAAGCGGCTCCACACGAACGAAACCAGCAGGACTGCTAGTAACACGAAAAACAATTTGTCGAAGACCATCCACCGATTGAGCTGCGAAAGGAACAAGATGACGAGAGCGAGGGCAGCGACACGGACCCAACCCATCATGCACCACCGAAGGGAAGCCGTCGACGTGTTGTCGGTTCACTGCTCACGATCGGCCGAGCGCCAGGAACGGGTACCGTCTGAACGATTTCCCGAACGATCGCTCGTGCATCGACGTTGCGCATGCGTGCAGCTGGACTGACGATGATGCGATGTGCCAGCGTGGCCTCGGCCAGCTCCTTTATGTCATCGGGAATCACATAATCCCTCCCTTGCATGGCAGCCCACGCCCGTGCCGCGTTGTAGAGAGCGAGCGAACCGCGCGGACCAGCTCCTAGATACACGTCGTCGTGGCGCCGTGTCGCCTCGACGAGCGCCACCACGTACTCCTTGAGAAGATCGTCTACGTAGACCTGTCGCACTGCTGCCTGTGCGGTTCGCAACTCGTCCAGCGTGGCAACCTGACCGATCCGATCCAGCGGATGCTCGAAATGCTGGCGACTCAGCATCTCGATCTCCCCGCGGCGGCTGGGATACCCGAGCGAAATGCGAATCAAAAAACGATCCAATTGCGCCTCTGGTAGCGGAAACGTTCCTTCATATTCGATGGGATTCTCGGTAGCCAGCACGACGAAGGGTTCCGGGAGCGGATACGTAACCCCGTCGACAGTCACTTGCCCCTCTTCCATCGCTTCCAAAAGCGCCGATTGCGTTTTCGGAGTGGCACGGTTGATCTCATCCGCGAGCACGATGTTCGCGACGACCGGCCCCGGCCGGAATTCGAAGCGGCTCGTCTGCTGGTTGAAAACGCTGACGCCCGTAATGTCAGAAGGCAAGAGATCAGGAGTGAACTGAATGCGCTTGAACGTGGAACCGATGCTCCGTGCAATCGCCTTCGCGAGTACCGTTTTCCCGACCCCGGGCACATCCTCGATCAGAACATGACCGCGACAGAGAAGCGCGACCAGAACGAGACGAACTTCGCGACCCTTCCCCACGATGACCTGTTCGACGTTTGCAGCGATTCGCTCTGCGAGCGCTCGGACATTCGTCATTGCTGTACCGTCCTAACAGCCAGTCTGTCAGCGTGCCCGCTCGTTCCGATGTACTCGGCACATCCCTCTGTACCGATCTTCCCTACACGACACACGACCCGCGGAAGCATGCGAATTATAGCAAGCACCGCCGTCTGCCGAACTGCCAGCGCCCCTCGTCGACGAGCCTACAGGGTCAATCTGAGAGGAGGCTGAGACGAAGGCCCGCTGACCGGTCTATAATCCCCGGCGAGCTGAGGAGCGGAAGCCGATGACGGAACGCTCGTCTCGTCCCAGACTCGTCCTCGTCGATGGACACGGTCTTGCCTATCGCGCATACCACGCGTTGCCGCCAACCCTGGCCACGAGCAGCGGCGAACCGACGCACGTTGTCTTCGGTTTCGCCAGCATGTTGCTCGAAGTGTTGAACGATTTTCAGCCTGACTACGTCGTCGTCTGCTTCGACAGCGGAAAGAGCTTTCGACACGATCTGTTCCAGGAGTACAAGGCCCATCGGCCGGAAACGCCCGACGATCTCAAACATCAACTGGAGCGCATTCGCGAACTCCTGGCTGCGCTCAACATACCCGTGGTCGCACGAGAAGGCTACGAGGCTGATGATCTCATCGGAACGCTGGCTCGCCAGGCTGTCGAACAAGGACTCGAGGTGCTGGTCGTCACCGGCGACACAGATCTCCTCCAGCTCGTTGACGAACGCATCCGCGTCATCCTGCCCGGCCGGCAACGATTCGGCGACTATCGCGTGTACGACCGCGAGGCAGTGATCGAGCGATACGGCTTTCCGCCCGAGCGTCTCCCCGAATACAAAGCGCTCGTCGGAGACCCGTCCGACAATATCCCCGGAGTACCTGGAATCGGCGAGAAGACAGCCACCAAGCTGATTCAGGCGTACCCTTCCCTGGAGGCGCTGCTGGAGCGACTCGACGAAGTCGAACCCGCGCGCGTGCGCGAGGCGCTGCGTGCAGCCAGTACGACGGTTCTTGCCAGCCGGGCACTAGCCACCATCGTCCGTGATGCGCCGGTGACGCTCGATCTCGAACAGGCCCGCTTCGGGTATTTCGATCGCGAACGCGTTCTTGCGCTGTTTCGCGAACTCGAGTTCCGAAGTTTGGTTCCCCGCTTACCTCAGCCGCGACAGCCGATCGCACGAAGCAACCCACCGCCGAGCCACCGCCACGCCGTCTTCACCGAGCAGGACCTGGAGCAACTGGCCGGCGATCTGGCCAGCTGCGCGGCTTTTGCGCTCGACGTCGAAACCACAGCCCTGCATCCGATGTATGCGGAACTGGTGGGATTGGCGATCGCGACGGCACCGGATCGGAGCTACTACATCCCGCTGGGCCACAGCACCGGCGATGCACAACTCGACCCCTCACATGTGATCGCGACCCTCGGTCCCTATTTCCGGGCAAGCGACGTCCAACGCTATGCGCACAACGAAAAGTACGATGCACTCGTCCTGGAACGTGCTGGTTTCCCCCGCCCACGGATCGACTTCGACACCATGATCGCGGCGTATCTCCTCGGCGAGAACACCGTTGGCCTCAAAGAGTTGGCTTTCACCAAGCTCGGCTGGGAAATGCAGGAAATCACGGAACTCATCGGCCGGGGGAAGAAGCAGCTGACGATGGATCGTGCGGAAATCGCACGCGTGACCCAGTATGCCTGCGCCGACGTCGAAGCGACTTATCGCCTCGTCGACCTACTTCGACCGGAGCTTGAGAATCAAAACCAAATGCGGCTTTTTACCGAAATCGAGCTGCCGCTCATCGATGTTCTCATCGATATGGAGAAGACTGGTGTCGCGATCGACGTCCCCTATTTGCGCGATCTTTCCAAGGAACTCGAGCGCCAGCTGCTCCATCTGGAGCGCCGGATCTACGAACTTGCTGGTCGCCCGTTCAACATCAATTCCCCCCAACAGTTGAGTGCCATCCTCTTCGACGAACTCCATCTGCCGCGAGGCAAACGGACCAAGACCGGATACTCCGTTGCCCAGGACGTCCTAGAGAACCTTCGCGATGCGCACCCGATCGTCGAGGCGATTCTCGAGTACCGCCAACTGGCCAAGCTCAAGTCCACGTACGTCGATGCCCTGCCCGAGCAAGTGCATCCGGAGACTGGACGCGTTCACACGATCTTTCATCAGACGGTCGCTGCCACTGGTCGCTTGAGTTCGTCCGACCCCAACCTGCAGAACATTCCTGTCCGCGGCGACCTCGGGCGCGCCGTCCGCCGCGCCTTCATCGCTGACAATCGGCCCGGCTTTCGGATCGCTGATGAGCCGATCCTTCTGTTGTCAGCGGATTATTCCCAGATCGAGCTGCGACTCATGGCGCATTTCAGTCAAGACCCTGCCCTCTTGCGGGCTTTCGCGGAAGGGAAAGACATCCACGCGGCGACTGCCTCGGAGATATTCGGTGTCCCGATCGAAGCCGTGACTCCTGAAATGCGACGTCTTGCGAAAACCGTCAATTTCGGCATCATGTACGGCATGCAGGCATACGGCCTCGCGCGCGACACCGGTATGAGCCGGCAAGAGGCACAAAAGTTCATCGACGCCTACTTCCAGCGCTTCCCCGGCGTCGCGCGCTACCTGGAGGAAACCAAGCGGCGCGCCGCCGAACTCGGCTACGTCGAGACGCTCTTCGGTCGCCGACGTTATCTTCCGGAAATCAACGCATCGCATCCAGCGCGCCGCCAGGCAGCTGAGCGTATGGCTGTCAACATGCCGCTCCAGGGTACCGCTGCCGATATCATGAAGTTGGCAATGATCCGCATTCACCGGGCGCTCCAGGAACGCGGGCTGAAGAGCCGCATGCTCCTGCAAGTCCATGACGAACTCGTCTTCGAAGTACCCGAATCCGAACTCCACACCACCGCGGAGTTGGTGACCGAACTCATGAGTTCGGTTGTCCAATTGACCGTTCCGCTCGAAGTCGACGCCAAGGCGGGTCCGAATTGGGCAGATCTTGATCCGGTTCGTATCAAACTCTCCCACTAGACCTTGCTCAACCTCGCGCCCCCGACTACAATACGAGTCGGAAAAAGACGGCGCTGTTGGCGCGGGAGGGGTGTCGATGCCGATTTACGAGTACGAGTGCACGAGTTGCGGTCACCGCTTCGAAGTGAAGCAGCGCTTCTCCGACGACCCCGTGGCGACGTGCCCCACCTGTGGGAACTCTGTCCGCCGCCTCTTGCACCCGGCTGGGATCATCTTTAAAGGGTCGGGATTCTACATCACCGACTACAAGCGCGGTAACGCGTCCAACGGTAAGAGCGAGAAGTCATCCGAAACAGTCTCCTCAAGCACCAGCGACTGAGTCGGCGATCCTCCGAAGGGGCGGTCCTGCGACCGCCCCTTCGACGTGTTTCTGGCCCCGCATTCGCGAATCCGATCAGGTATCCTCGACACAGCGAGTGTGGCAGGTGGCTGGAGAGGACACCTCTGATGAGTTTGCGCGTTACCAATACGCTTACACGCCAAAAGGAGCCGTTCGAGCCGCTGGAACCCGGCCACGTGCGTATGTACGTGTGCGGCCCCACCGTCTACGCTGATGCGCACATCGGTCATGCGATGTCGGCCATCGTGTTCGATATGATCCGACGCTACCTCGAGTATCGCGGCTACCGAGTCACCTTCGCCATGAATTTCACCGACGTCGATGACAAGATTATCCAGCGAGCCGCGTCACTCGGGATTCCACCGAACGAACTGGCCGAACAGCTCATCGATGCCTGGCTCGATGAAACCGCGGCACTCAATATCAAACCAGCGACCATCTATCCGCGCGCGACACAGGAAATTCCGACCATCATCCAGATCGTGAGCGGTCTCATCGAGAAAGGCCACGCCTACGTCGTTGATGGAGACGTTTATTTCCGGGTGCTCTCGTTCCCCGAATACGGAAAGCTCTCCCACCGCACGCTCGACGAGATGATGGCGGGTGCCCGCGTCGAGATCGATCCCCGGAAGGAACACCCGATGGACTTCGCCCTCTGGAAGGCTGCCAAGCCAGGGGAACCGGCGTGGGACAGCCCCTGGGGACCCGGCCGACCAGGTTGGCACATCGAGTGCAGCGCGATGATCTACCGGCATCTCGGCGAGCAGATCGACATTCACGGTGGCGGTGCCGATCTTATTTTCCCACACCATGAAAACGAAATCGCGCAGTCAGAAGCCTTCACCGGGAAGAAGCCGTTCGTTCGCTATTGGCTGCATAACGGGCTCCTGCAGCTCGGCGGCGAGAAAATGTCGAAGTCGATCGGGAACTTGATCACCATCCGGGAACTCCTCGAGCGTGATGGAGCCGGCCCCTTCCGCTTGTTGGTCTTGAGTTCGCATTACCGCAGTCCGCTTACCTTCACCGAGGAAGCGTTCGAGGCGGCTCATCGCGGTTTCGAACGCCTCCGGCAAGCAGTGCGCGGCGCATCCAACGAAGCGATCACCCGTCCGGTCCATCCGCTCGCCACGCTCGCTGACGAGACACGCGACGGTTTTCAGGAAGCGATGGACGATGACTTCAATACTCCCAGCGCTCTCGCTCGCCTGTTCGAGCTCGCTCGCGCCATCAACCGTGCCCGCGCTGCCGGCGATCCGATCGAGGCGATCACCTACGCGCAGGCAACATTACGGGAACTCACCGGCGTTCTCGGCTTTCGTTTCGACGAGTCGGTCCCCTCGCGACGTTCCGCCGAGCCGTTTGTCGAACTCCTCATCGACGTCCGCAGTCGGTTGCGCGCGGAGCGACGATGGGAACTCGCCGACTTCATTCGCGAGCGGTTGAACGAACTCGGAGTCATCGTCGAAGATTCACCGACCGGCACGACGTGGCGCTGGGCATGAGGAAGCTCCAGCGAGGCAGGCCAACCGAATACCTGTACGGTCGGAATGCGGTTGCCGAGGCGCTGCGCGGCAGACGACGTCATCGTCGCCTGTTCGTCGCTCAGGGTACCGAGGAGCACGCACGTGTGGCCGCAATCATCGAGCAGGCGCGGCGCGCTGGTATTCCCTTTTCGCTCGTACCTCGGGAAGAACTCGATCGCATGGTCGGCTCGGTCAACCACCAGGGTGTCGTGCTGGAAACGAGTCCCTATCCGTATGTCGAACTTGCCAGCTTCCTGCCACCCGGGCCGACGAGCGTCCTTCTCGTCCTCGACCATCTCGAGGACCCGCAAAACCTCGCGACCCTTCTCCGTACCGGTGAAGCCGTCGGCATCGAAGGGGTCATCATTCCAGAACGACGATCGGCCGGTATCACACCGGCAGTTGTGAATGCCTCAGCGGGAGCCGTCGAGCACTTGCGCATCGCTCTTGTGACCAATCTCGGCCGTGCCGTCGACGAGCTGCAAGAGGCGGGATACTGGGCAATCGCGCTCGAACCAGGTCCGCAGGCACAATCGTTATTCGTCGCCCCGCTGCCACGTCCGCTCGTGCTTATGGTCGGTTCCGAGGGACGTGGACTCTCCCCTATCCTGGTGCGGCGGGCCGACGTGCAGGTGATGATCCCGATGTTCGGGCGCATCACGTCGTTGAACGCCGCGGTTGCCGGTTCGATCGCCCTGTACGAAATCGTTCGCCGGGAACTGGTATCCGAGATGAGCACAGGGTAGAGCGGCGATACAGCCTTCCGACCGACGGACGCCTCTCAGCCGTTAGGCCGCACGATCGAGTAAGGTGTCACGCTTGCGCCCTGCGCGACGGGGACCTTCACGATTCTTGTACACGGTGAGAATGGAACCGCCGTCGTCATCCAGAACGATGACCAAACCATCGAGACGCTCGACCCAACTACCCAGGTAACGGTATCGCGCCACTTCCTGCTTGCCGAAGAACACGACCAGACTGTCCGGACCACGGTAAAACCGGCCATGTTCGAGCGCAAACCGCAGTGTCTCAGGGCGCACCGCACGCTGTGCGCACCGTTCCAGAGCGTGCCGGGTCAATCGAGCGATCTTCTCGGCGATGGTTCGTCCTCCCTTTCTGGACTACGCTGTATCGCCGCCTGATCCCCGTGCGACCCAAGTATCGCTCGGCAACCCGGTCGTGTCAAGTAGCGCCGCGAACGAGCCCGTCACCCAGCAGGCTGTACCGCGTGTGCCGGGCTGGCAACATTGCGATGAGCACGCAGCACTCGGTATAGTTGACGACGTGGTACACTGGGTGTACGGACACCCGTCGATGCGGAGCGAAGGGCAGAGGAGAAGCGATGGAGGTCATTTTGCTACGCGACGTCCCCAACGTCGGCAAGGCGGG
>BEID01000024.1 GCA_002898975.1 bacterium HR27
GGGTGGCCACGCGCTCGTCGCGGCCGCCGAAGGCGCAGCCGACGCCGAGCATGGCAAGGTGGCGCTCGTTCCGCTTTTCCGGCCGCCGAGTGCCGATCTGAACATGACGCTGGCGATGGCGTTCATCAGCTATGTGGCGTTCCAGATCGCCGGGCTTTCGGCGCACGGCTTGTGGGGGCGGATCAAGCACATGGCGAATCCGCCCTTCCTGTTGCCGATCGAAATCATCAGCGAACTCTCGCGCATCGTGTCGCTCTCGTTCCGTCTCTTCGGCAATATCTTCGCCGGTGAGACGCTGCTCACGGTGATGTACGGAATTGCGAACGCGATCAAGATCAGTGTCATCGGTCTGGTGATCCCGGTCATCTTCCTCTATCTCGAGGTTCTCTTCGGGTTCATTCAGGCACTCATCTTCGCCGTGCTGACGTTGATTTACATCGCACTGGCTTCAGCGGACGGGCACGGGCACGAGGAGCATGGTGAGGCCGAGCATGCGCACAGTGTGCGGGAGGATGCGCGCCAGGCGCGTGCGGTCGGTGCCGATTGAGCGTGGCTGCGAGCCGTGTAGGGAAGTGTTTGTGGAGCTGTCGGGTCGGTTGGAAGAAGGGAGGAAGAGCGCGTGTTCGCAAATGTGACCGAACCGGGTGTCGTCGTACCGATGGCGGCGGCGCTGGCGATCGGACTCGGGGCGCTTGGCCCGGGGATCGGTATCGGGCTCGCGGTCAAGGGCGCGATGGAGGCGATTGGCCGTAATCCGGAGGCCGAGGGTGCCGTGCGCCTCACGATGATCATCGGTGCGGCGCTCGCAGAGGCGGTCGCGATCTACGCGTTCGTGGTTGCCGTAATCATCGCGTTCGTCCTCTAAGGTCACGAGTGCATGTCGGGTCTGCGCCAGCGGCCAGTACCCTGGCTGCTGGCGCCTGACTCGGCCGGACCGGATCGACACTGGATACGAAGAAGTCGAAAAGGGGCTGGGCAGAACGATGGATCAGCTCGGAATTTCCGGCGAAAACTTGCTCGTCCAGCTCATTGCGTTCCTGCTGTTCCTCGCAGTCTTCTGGCGCTTCGCGCTCGGCCCGATTACGCGCATGATTGACCAGCGACAGGAACGGATCCGCGAGGGACTGGAGGCGGCCGAGCGGATGAAGCGTGAGCTTGCGGAAACACAGGCGCGCAACGAGGAAATCCTGGCCGAGGCGCGCCGCGAGGCACAGCGTATCGTGGCCAGCGCGCGCGAGAGCGCGGAGCAGCTGATCGCCAAAGCGCGTGAAGAGGCGCAGCAGCAGGCGCAGCAGCTGATCCAGCAGGCGCACGAGACGATCGAGGCGGAGCGGCAGCGCGTGTGGGCAGAACTCCGCCGCGAGGTCGCGGATCTGGCGATCCTCACAGCCACGCGGATTCTCCGGCAGGAGCTGGATCGCGAGCGGCACATGGCCTTGATCGAGCAGGCGCTCGCCGAGCTGGATGGTGTGCGCCGATAAGGCGGGAGGGAGAGCGTGGCGGTCGCGGGAGTCGCCAAGCGGTACGCCCAGGCTGCGTTCGCCGTGGCGAAAGAGCACAATCAGTTGGAGCACTGGGAGCAGCGACTGCCGGCGCTGGAGGCACTGGCTTCCGATGCGGAGGTCGAGGAGTTCGTCCAGAATCCGGCGATCCCGCTGGAAGCGAAGAGCCAGCTGGTCGAACGGCTCTTTCCGTCGGACGACGACCGTTTCGTCCGGAACTTGCTGATCCTCCTGCTGGAACGTGGGCGCTGGCACCAGTTGCGCGATGTCGTCGAAGCCTTCCGGCAGCTGTTGCGGGAAGCGCGCGGCGTCGTCGAGGTTGAGCTGGTGACCGCTGTGCCACTGGAGGCGCAGGAGGTCGATCGACTCCGTCAGGAGCTGGAGCGACGGTTGCAGCGCCCGGTGCAGCTGCATCTCAGTGTCGATCCGGAACTGCTCGGCGGCGCTGTGCTGCGGATCGGCGATGAAGTCTTCGATGCGAGCGTGCGGACACAGTTGACCGCGTTGCGGCGACAGTTGATCGGTGCAGCAGCCTGAGCGCGGCGAGGGAGGCAGCATGTCGTCGGTACGTCCAACCGAAATCACCGAAATTCTGAAACAGCAAATCGAGCAGTACGGTAGCCGGATGGTGGTGACGAACGTCGGTTACGTCGTCCAGGTGGGCGACGGGATCGCCACCGTCCATGGCTTGCGGGACGTGATGGCCAGCGAGCTCGTCGAGTTCGAGAACGGCGTGCTCGGTATGGCGTCCAACCTGCAGGAGGACTCGGTCGGCGTCATCATCCTCGGCGACTACACCGGGATCGAGGAAGGCGACGAGGTCCGCGCCACGGGACGGATCGCTTCGGTGCCGGTCGGACCGGCTTTGGTCGGGCGTGTGGTCAATGCACTCGGTGAGCCGATCGACGGGAAGGGACCGATCAAGACGGACAAGTTCCGCCCGATCGAGCGGATCGCGCCTGGCGTGGTGATGCGTCAGGACGTCGACACCGCCTTGCAGACCGGGATCAAAGCGATCGACGCGATGATCCCGATCGGACGGGGGCAGCGCGAACTCATCATCGGTGACCGCCAGACCGGGAAGACGGCGATCGCGATCGACACGATCATCAACCAGAAGGGCAAGGGTGTCATCTGCATCTACGTCGCGATCGGACAGAAGCGTGCGCAAGTGGCGCAGACGGTCGCGACGCTGGAGCGCTACGGGGCGATGGAGCACACCATCGTGGTGGCAGCGACAGCTTCGGATCCTGCAGCGCTGCAGTACATCGCACCGTACGCTGGCTGTGCGATGGGCGAAGAGATCATGGAAAGCGGTGGGCATGCGCTCATCGTCTATGACGATCTGTCCAAGCACGCGTGGGCCTACCGCCAGGTCTCGCTGCTCATGCGGCGGCCGCCCGGACGCGAGGCGTATCCGGGTGACATCTTCTACCTGCATTCCCGGTTGCTCGAACGGGCTGCACGGTTGCGCGACGACCTGGGTGGCGGGACGTTGACCGCCTTGCCGATCGTCGAGACGCAAGCGAACGACGTTTCTGCCTACATTCCGACGAACGTCATCTCGATCACCGACGGCCAGATCTACCTCGAGCCGGATCTGTTCTATGCCGGTATCCGACCGGCGATCAACGTCGGTCTCTCGGTGTCACGTGTCGGTGGCGCAGCGCAGATCCGCGCGATGCGACAAGTGGCTGGCCGCTTGCGCCTTGAACTGGCCCAGTTCCGCGAGCTGGCAGCGTTCGCGCAGTTCGCGGCGGAACTCGATCCGGCGACGAAGCGGCAGATCGACCGCGGCTTGCGGCTGACCGAGGTGCTCAAGCAACCGCAGTACCAGCCGATGCCGGTCGAGGAACAGGTGGCGATCATCTGGGTGGCGACGAACGGGTATCTCGACGACGTGCTGGTCGAGCACGTGCGCGAGTTCGAGAAGCAGTATCTCGAGTACCTGCGGACGAGCCACCCACAGATCCTGCAGCGGATCGCCACGGAGAAGGAGCTCAAGGACGACCTGATCGAGCAGTTGCACGAGGTCACGCGTGCGTTCAAGTCGAGCATCTGGGCACCGCCACAAGAGCGGGTGCTCGTCTGATGCCTCGGAAGGAGGCTGACAACCGTGCCGCAGGCAGTAACACCGCGCGAGATACGGCGGCGCATCCGTTCCATCAAGAACACCGCACAGATCACTCGCGCGATGGAGATGGTGGCGGCATCGCGGATGCGGCGGGCCCAGCAAGCGGTACTGGCTGCCCGACCGTACGCTGACCGCATCCGGGCCCTGCTCGGTGACCTCGCCGCGATGACGAGTCCACAGGAAGAGGTGCGGGCGTTTCCGCTCCTGCAGCGGCGCCCGATCAAGCGCGTCCAGGTCATCCTGGTCACGGCCGATCGCGGGTTGGCCGGCCCATTGAATGCGAACGTCATCCGGCGCGCGGTCGACTTCATCAGTCACGAGCGGAGCGAGCCGATCGAGAATATCGATATCGTCGCTGTCGGCCGGAAAGGGCGTGACTTCCTCGTGCGCCACGGCTGGCCGATGGTGGCCGAGTTCACCCGCATTTCGGATCGGCCGTCGCTGGAGGCGATCCGCCCCATCGCGGAGCTGGCAACGCAGGACTTCATCAACGGGCGAATCGACGCGGTCTTCGTCATCTACACCCACTTCATCAACACGCTGCGGCAGGAGCCGCGAGTGTTGCAGCTCCTGCCGATCGAGCCGCCCGAAGGAACCGGAGCGATCAGCGATTACATCTTCGAACCGGATCCGGTCACGGTGTTGGAAGCGTTGCTTCCACGGTTCATCGAGATGCAGCTCTATCGCGTCATGCTGGAGGCTGCTGCCTCCGAGCACAGCGCACGCATGGTCGCGATGCGCAACGCGACACAGAACGCGCTCGACCTGGTGGCCGAGCTAACGTTGACGTACAACAAGGCACGGCAGGCACAGATCACGCGCGAGGTCAGCGAGATCGCGGCCGGTGCCAACGCGCTCGGCGCGCTCCAATGAGACGCCCGACGGAAGAGGCGAGGTGAGAGCGATGACGACAGCCGTAGCGACAGGACGCATCGTGCAGATTCAGGGCGTGGTCGTGGACGTCGAGTTCCCGCCCGGGCAATTGCCTGACATCTACAACGCGCTCATCGTCGAGCGGCCCGACGGTGGTCGATTGGTGCTGGAGGTGCAGCAGCACCTCGGCAACGACTGGGTACGTGCTGTGGCGATGTCCACGACGGACGGGCTCAAGCGCGGCATGCCGGTGATCGATACCGGTGAGCCGATCAAGGTACCGGTTGGCCCGGCGACGCTCGGCCGGATCTTCAACGTGGTCGGTGAGCCGATCGACGAACAAGGCCCGGTGCCGGAGGAAGCACCACGCTGGCCGATCCACCGGCCGGCACCGGCATTCGAAGAACAGTCGACGCAGGTCGAGGTGTTCGAGACGGGTCTGAAGGTCATCGACCTGGTGGCCCCCTTCACCAAGGGTGGTAAGGTCGGTGTCTTCGGTGGTGCAGGCGTCGGCAAGACGGTTATCATCATGGAACTGATCCGGAATATCGCGGCCGAGCATGGTGGATACTCGGTCTTCTGCGGGGTCGGCGAGCGGACGCGCGAAGGAACCCAGCTCTGGCGGGAGATGCGCGAATCGGGCGTCATCGACAAGACGGTGCTCGTCTTCGGTCAGATGAACGAACCGCCCGGTGCGCGGTTGCGCGTCGGCCTGACCGGCTTGACGATGGCCGAGTATTTCCGCGACGAGGGGCGCGACGTGCTTCTCTTCATCGACAACATCTTCCGCTTCGTGCAGGCGGGTGCGGAGGTCTCGGTGCTCCTCGGGCGCATGCCGAGCGCGGTGGGTTACCAGCCGACGCTCGGTACCGACATGGGGCAGCTGCAGGAGCGGATTACCTCGACCAAGCGCGGGTCGATCACCTCGGTGCAGGCGATCTACGTCCCGGCTGACGACTACACGGATCCGGCTCCGGCGACGACGTTCGCGCACCTCGACGCGACGATCGCGTTGGAACGGTCGATCGCGGAGCAGGGGCTCTATCCGGCTGTCGATCCGTTGGCCTCGACGTCGCGCATTCTCGACCCGAACATCGTCGGCCTGGAGCACTACACCGTAGCGCGCGAGGTGCAGCGCGTTCTCCAGCGCTATCGCGATCTCCAGGACATCATCGCGATCCTCGGTGTCGAGGAGTTGAGCGAGGAAGACAAGCTGATCGTGGCTCGCGCCCGCAAGATCCAGCGCTTCCTCTCGCAGCCGATGTTCGTGGCCGAGGCCTTCACCGGGCGACCGGGGCGCTACGTGCCGCGGCATGAAACGGTGCGTGGTTTCAAGGAGATCTTGGAAGGAAAGCACGACCACCTGCCGGAGCAGGCCTTCTACATGGTCGGGACGATCGACGAGGCGGTCGAGAAGGCCGAACAGATGGCCCGCGAGGCGTGAGCGAGGGACGAGGATGGCGGGGAAGCTCCACGTCGAAGTCGTGACCGCCGAACGGCTCGTCTACTCGGTCGACGATGCCGATATGGTGATCGCACCCGGAGCGGAAGGGACGCTCGGGATTCTCCCGCGTCACGCACCGCTCATTTCGCTCCTCGGCATGGGTGAAATGCGTGTCAAGCGCGGCCGCGAGGAAGACGTGTTGACGATCTTCGGCGGTTTCCTCGAGGTCGCCAACAACGTCGTGCGTGTCCTGGCCGATGCGTCCGAACGTGCCGAGGAGATCGAACTCGCACGGGCGGAGGAGGCGAGACAGCGTGCGCTGGCGCGGCTACGCGAGCGCCGTGCCGATATCGATCGGCAACGGGCCGAGATGGCTCTCCGGCGGTCGACGATCCGGATCGCCGTGGCGCGGAAGCGGAGGGCGCGACCGGGTGCCGGCGGCCCACCGCTGCCGGAGGCGGAAGGGTAACGGGGGAACCGTGGCGGTCATCGCGGCGACCGAGCGGATCGTGACGCGTGGCGGCCGGTCACTGTACGGGCGGGTCGCCATCGGTGGGGCCAAAAATGCCGCTTTGCCGGCGATGGCAGCTGCCTTGTTGACGGAGGAGGAGTGCGTTCTCGAGAACGTGCCCCTCCTCGAGGACGTCTTCGTGATGGCTGAACTCCTTCGGGCGCTCGGTGCCGAGGTTGACCTCGACACCGAGCGCCATCGAGTCCGGATCCGCGCTGCCGAGATTCACGGTTATGAACCGCCACCGGAGCTGGTCGCGCGCATGCGTGCATCGTTTCTGGTGACGGGCCCGTTGCTGGCGCGGTTCGGCAGAGCGCGCTCCGTGCCGCCCGGCGGATGCCAGCTGGGCACGCGTCCGGTCGATGTTGATTTGCGTGGCTTCCGCAAGCTGGGTGCGCAGGTGGATATCGTCGACGGTACCTTCGTGCTCACGGCCGGACGCCTGCGTGGATGCGACATCTACATGGATTACCCGAGTCATACCGGTACCGAAAATCTCCTGATGGCGGCGACGCTCGCGCAGGGGCGCACGACCATCATCAATGCCTCGGCGGAGCCGGAAATCGTCAACCTCGGCGAGATTCTGATGGACATGGGGGCACGTATCAGCGGGCTCGGTACGTCGCGCATCGTCATCCAGGGAGTCGATCGCCTGCGCGGTTATCGGGCATCGGTGTTACCGGATCGCCTGGAGGCCGGTACCCTGGCCATCGCCGCCGCGATCACGCACGGCGAGGTGATCTTGGATCACGTGCGGGAACCGGACATGGCTCCGCTCACGCACAAACTGCGTGAGGCTGGTGCCGAGGTCTGGTGGAGCGAAACCTCGATGCTGGTGCGTGCGCCAGGGCCCCTCCAGGCCACGGAAATCCAGGCACTCCCGTTTCCTGGTTTCCCCACCGATCTCCAGGCTGCCTTCGCGGTCCTGATGACGCAAGCGCATGGGCGGAGCCGGATCTTCGAGCGGGTGTTCAATGACCGTCTCCGCTACACGAGCGAGCTCCGGAAGATGGGAGCGGCGATCGAGTTGATCGATCGCCAGCAGGCCCTGATCGAGGGTCCGACACCGCTGCGAGGCGCAGAGGTCCGCGCACTCGATATCCGCAGCGGCGCGTGCCTGGTTCTGGCCGGTCTCGTCGCGGAAGGAGAAACGGTCATCATCGACGCCCACCATCTCCGGCGCGGCTACGAAGACCTCGTCGGCAAGCTCGCGCACCTCGGCGCGGACATCCACTACGCCTGAACCGACGCAGCCAACTATTCCAGTCGAAGAGGGAGTTTCCATGATGGCCTCATCGCCCTCAGTGCTTCGATCCCGACTGCCCGCTCTCGTCGTCGCGCTTCTCGTCTTCGGTTTTCTCGGTCTGGTGGCCTATGCGACGCAAACGTCGCCCGGTTCCAGCGAGCTCGGGATCGGCGGCCGTATCAACACCGCTGGCGCGCTGGTGCGCTTCACGGACCGCACCGCACCGGAGTTCGCGCTCCCCGCGCTGCGCGAGGACCGGACGATACGACTCTCAGATTTCCGGGGGAAGATCGTCGTGCTGAACTTTTGGGGATCGTGGTGCCCGCCCTGTCGCGACGAAGCCCCGATTCTGCGGGCGTTCGCGCAGCAATATGCGACGCGCGATGTCGTCATCATCGGTATCGATGTCTGGGAACAAGACTGGAACGACGGACGCGCCTTTCTCAGCGAGTTCGGCATCGAGTATCCGAACGTCTACGATGAGCGAGGTTCGGTCACCATCGATTACGGCGTCTCCGGGGTTCCGGAAACGTTCATCGTCGACCGGGATGGCCGGCTGCTCGGCAAATACACCGGTCCGGTCAAGTCGGTCGAGCATCTCGCACAGTTGATCACTGACCTCGGTGCCGTGTTGCCACCCGCGCCATGAGGAGGTGCCGTGGAGCCGATCGATCCCGGTGCGGTGGTGCGCATCGTGTTGCGACTCGTGCATGCGCTTTCGGCTGCTATCTGGCTCGGCGCGGGCGCCTATCTCGTTTTCGCTTTGCTGCCGCTGCGGCGGGGATCGACCGCGGTGGGGGACGTCGTACGGGCGAGTCAGCAGCAATTCAGGCGCTGGTGGGTTGGCTCGAGTGCTCTTCTCCTCGGGTCCGGCGTTGCGCTGATGTTCGATCGACTCGCGGATGGGCGAGGAACGGCGACCTACGTCGGGTTGCTGGTGATCAAGGTCGGTGCTGGAGTCGTGGCGCTGGCTGCGAGCGGCGGACTGCTCCCGCGACCAGCCGCGAACCGGGTCGATACACCGAGCGGATTTCGTCTCTCGGGGCGCGCCGTGCTCGTGCTCGGAGCGCTCGCGTATCTCCTCGGTGTACTCTTATCGGTGATCTACCCGCCAGACCCGACCGCGGGCTGGCGGTGAAGGGACCTCGGGAACGAGCGATTGGGGGCGATGCATGACCAGCGCGGTCGCGACGAGTCAGCAGCTGCGCCGGGTACGCATGGACGTGCGGGTGCTCGGTATCGCACTCGTGATCGCGGCGGCGGTCGGTTACCTCATGTACACCGGCCTCCAGGGGACTGCCGCTTCGTATTTCGTCACGGTCAGTGAACTCCAGGCTCGGGGTACGGAAGTGAACGGACGTCGTGTCCGAGTCGGAGGCGACGTGGTTCCCGGTAGTATCGTGTATGGTGGACCAGGCGAACCCATCCATTTCCGAATTACCGATGGGACGAGCGAACTCGAAGTCACCTATAGCGGTGTGCTCCCGGACATCTTCGCTGACGGACGGCACGTGATCGTCGAGGGGCTGTATCGGACGGGGCAGCCCGTGCAGGCGGACAGCGTGCTCACGCAGTGTCCGTCGCGCTTCGAGGCGACGCCGCAAGCGGCTGCCAGCTGAGCCGGGTAGGTGAGCGATGGCGCACCTGG
>BEID01000025.1 GCA_002898975.1 bacterium HR27
GAGGACGAACGGTGCAGTCGATCGGCACGAAACCGGGTATGGAGAGGGAGGGGCGGTGGTGAAAGTCACGGTCGAGCGTCTGCCGCAGAGTACGGTGCGCCTCGACATCGCGGCGGACCAGGAAGAATTCGACGAAGCCGTCAAGCGTGCGTTCCGGCGCATCAGCCAGCGCATCCAGGTGCCGGGCTTCCGTCCGGGGCGTGCGCCGCGACCGCTGGTCGAGCGGCGCGTCGGGCGGGAGTACATCGTCGCCGAGGCGCAGCGCGAGCTGATGGATCGGCTGTACCGTGAGGCTTTGCAGCAACACGGATTGGTTCCGGTTTCCGATCCGCAAGTGGAGGTCTACCAGGAAGAGCCGCTGGCCTTCCGGGTCGAGGTACAGATCTATCCGCGCGCTGAACTCGATGGCTACCGGGACATCCGTGTGGAACCGCGCGAGGTCACGGTCGCCGAAGAGGAAATCGACGAAGTGATCGAGCAGCTGCGTCGCGGGCAAGCGATCTGGCGGGTGCCAGCGGAGCCGCGCCGGCCGCAAGATGGCGATCAGGTCGTGGTCGACATCGAAGCGTTCGAGGGTGACCAACCATTCCAGGAACCGCTGCGCAACGCGACGTTCGTGCTGGGCGAGAGCAATCTCTTCGCTGAGATCGATCAGGCCATTCGAAGCCTGCTGCCTGGCGAAGAGGCCGAGTTCGATATCACTTTTGCCGAGGATGACGAACGCATCAGTCCGGAGCTGCGCGGGAAAACGTTGCATTACAAGGTCAAGCTGCACGAAGTGAAAGAGCGCGAGCTTCCGGAACTCGACGACACGTTCGCGCAGTCGCTGGGCGCTGCGACGCTCGCCGAGCTGCGCGAGCGGATTCGTCGCGACCTGTTGCGGCAGAAGGCCCAGGCGGCTCGGGCCGAGGTGCTCCAGACGGCGGTGGAGCGGTTGGTCGAAGTCGCCAAGCTGGAGCTTCCTCCAGCGCTGATCGACCGCCAGGTGGCGGCCGATATCGAGCGGCTGCGCGAGCGCCTGCGCCAGCAGGGGACGAGTTTGGAGGAATACTTGCGCTTCCAAGGGAAGACGCTCGAGGAGTTCGCGCAGGAACTTCGACCGGAAGCGGAGGCCCGCTTGCGCCGGTACTTCGTCCTGGAGGCGTTCGCCGAGGCGGAGGGGATCCAGGTCAGCGAGGAGGAGCTGGAAGCGGAAATCGAGCGTCTGGCGACAGCGAGCGGTCGACCGGACGAATACCGGGCCTTCTACAATGTCCCGTCGATCCGCAGCTATCTGGCAGACGAACTGCACGAGCGCAAGGTCAGCGAACGACTGCTCGAGCTGGTGACGGAAGGCCGTGGTGCGGTCACCGGTGAAGCGGCGGCACTGCTCGCGGGTGGTGAAGAAGAGGAGTCCGGTGAAGCGCCGTCGAGTGAGCCGGGGGAGGAGCAACCGGTTGCCGGTGCGCCGTTGGCCGAAGCGGAAGCCAGCGGGACCTCGTCGGAATCGAACGAACACGTTCTCGTCGAAGACAGCGAACGAGGGTGATCGTAGGAGGGACCATGGACCGGGACATCCGCCCTGAACTCGTCATTCCGATGGTGATCGAAACCACGAGCCGCGGTGAGCGGGCCTACGACATTTACTCGCGGCTCTTGCGCGACCGTATCATCTTCCTCGGTACGCCGATCGATGACCAGGTTGCCAATGCGGTGATCGCGCAGATGCTCTTCCTCGCGCACGAGAATCCGGAGGCCGATATCAAGCTCTATATCAACAGCCCGGGCGGGCTCGTGTACGCCGGCCTGGCTATCTACGACACGATGCAGATGATCGAGCCGGACGTGGCGACCTACTGCATCGGGCTCGGCGCAAGCATGGCTGCGGTGCTGCTGGCGGCTGGTGCGAAAGGGAAGCGGTTTGCCCTGCCGCACTCGCGCGTGCTGATCCACCAGGGTACGTCCGGCTTCCGTGGATCGGTACCCGATATCGAGATCCAGGCTCGTGAGACGCTCAATCTCACCACCATGTTGACCGAACTGCTGGCCTTCCACACCGGGCAGCCGTTCGAGCGCGTCAAGCGCGATACTGAACGTGACTACTTCATGAGCGCCTATGAGGCGAAGGAGTACGGTATCGTCGATCACGTGCTCGAGCCGGTCAAATTGCAACGGACGTGAGCGATCGAGGGTGGAGAAGGGGCGATGGGAATGACGACACGTGGGGGACGGGTCTTTTATCGCTGCTCGTTCTGCGGCAAGAGCCAAGAAGAGGTGCGACGGCTCATTGCCGGCCCGAACGGTGTGTTCATTTGTGACGAATGCGTCCAGCTGTGCCAGGAGATCATCCAGGAAGAGGCACCGCAGAAGCGTCCCGCCCCCGCGCTCACGCAGATACCCACGCCGAAGCAGCTCTACGAGCAGCTCAGCCAGTATGTTATCGGGCAGGAGCGCGCCAAGAAGGTACTCTCGGTCGCTGTGTACAACCACTACAAGCGGATCCTCCTCGGTGAGGAGAGCGACGTCGAGTTGCAGAAGAGCAACATTCTCTTGATCGGCCCGACCGGGAGCGGGAAGACGCTTCTTGCCCAAACGCTGGCCAAGCTGTTGGACGTGCCGTTTTCGATTTCCGATGCGACGACGCTGACCGAGGCCGGGTACGTGGGCGAAGACGTCGAGAACATCCTCCTCCGCCTGATCCAAGCGGCCGGCGGCGACATCCAGCGTGCCCAGATCGGCATCATCTACATCGACGAGATCGACAAGATCGCACGCAAGAGCGACAGTCCCTCGATTACGCGCGATGTCTCCGGTGAAGGTGTGCAACAGGCGCTCCTGAAAATCCTGGAGGGTACGATCGCGAACGTGCCGCCACATGGCGGACGGAAGCATCCACACCAGGAGTACATCCAGATCGACACGAAAAACATCTTGTTCATCTGCGGTGGTGCGTTCGAGGGACTCGACGAGATCGTGCGCCGGCGGATCGGGAAAGACTCGGCCATCGGCTTCGGCAAATCTGCTCGACAGAACGGACGAGAAGAGAACGTCCTGCATCACGTCATCCCGGACGATCTCTTGAAGTTCGGGTTGATTCCGGAGTTCATCGGGCGATTGCCGGGCGTCGCCGCGCTCGATCCCTTGACGCACGATGACCTCGTTCGGATCCTGATCGAGCCGAAGAATGCATTGGTCAAGCAGTATCAGAAGATGTTCGCGATGGACAACGTGGAGTTGATCTTCACACCGGATGCCTTGCACGCGACAGCCGATCTGGCAGAGCGACGCGGCACCGGTGCACGCGGTCTGCGCACGACGCTCGAGGAAGTTCTGCTGGACGTGATGTACGAGCTCCCGTCGATGCAGGGTGTCCGCAAGTGCGTGGTGACCGCCGACGTGATCTACCGGAAGCGCCCACCGCTTCTGTTGACGGCGAACGACGAGCCGATCGAATTCCAGTACGAGCAAAGCGCCTAAGCGCCTGCATCCGCCAGCGAGATGACGAACGAGGGCCGGGGGTACGCCCCGGCCCTCGTTGTGCACGAACCAGGTCTACTCCTTCTTCAGGCGGCGGTGCGGCGAGCGTCGCTTCTCGTACTCGAGAATATCCTGCAGGTGTTCGCGATAGTGCTCGTAGGTATCCGGCGCGACCAGCTCGCGCGTCAGGACGGGAGTCCGCTCGAGCAGCTCGAGCAGCTTGTCATGTGTCTCGAGGAAGCGGTCCCAGACCTCACGGAGCGAGAGGTGCTGGTTGCGGCGGATGTCTTCCTCGTTGAACGCGTCGATATCCTCGATCGTCGGGGGCTCGCGCCCTTCCTCGAGTGCCTGAATACGCTGCATCAAGATGCGTTCCCACGTCGCGATGTGGGCCATCATGTCTTTGAACGAGTACGGACCCCAGGAGCCAGTTTCGACGATCTCGTGCTCGGTCAAGCTGCGTAGCGCGTTGCGCAATTCGATCCAGGCGCTCTGGATGTCCTGCAGGATAGCCCGTCGCTCGTTGATGTCGAACGTCACGCTACTCCCTCCCTGTCCCTGTAGCTCGACCCCTCTTCGTGCAGCCTCTCTTCGAGCCTACCACGAGCGATCCGATGGCAGCCTGGTCGGTTCTCTCGGGAAGCGGGCAGTCGACCGAACGCTCGTCGTGCGTGCGGAAACGAAAAGCCCGGGCCGATCGGCCCGGGCACGTGCCACTTCCGTTCAGTCGCTCCGGCGCTGCATGCCACTGACGACGCTGATCCAGTAGAGGAGGTTTAGCACGGCTGCGACCAGCCCGGCGACATAGGTCAAAGCGGCTGCGTTCAGCACTTCGCGGTTCTGATCGAGTTCGGTCCGATCGACGATACCCATTGTCGTCAGAGCCGCCAGTGCTCGCCGGCTGGCGTCGAACTCGACCGGGAGCGTCAGCAAGGCGAAGAGCGTGCCGCTGGCGAACAGCGCCACACCGAGCCAGGCGAGTCCGGTAATCCCGACCAGGATACCGGCCAGGATCATGATCCAGCCAAGGTTCGTCCCCAGATTGACGACCGGTACGATAGCGGTCCGCAGCTGCAGCGGCACGTAGCCCTGCTGATGCTGGATGGCGTGACCGGTCTCGTGGGCAGCGATGCCGAGCGCAGCGACCGAACGCCCGTAATAGACCGGTTCAGAAAGTCGAACGACGCGGCGGAGCGGATCGTAGTGGTCGGTCAGCTCGCCCGGTGTGACTTCGACTGGTATGTCGAAGAGGCCGTTGCGATCCAAGATCGCTCGCGCGACCTGTGCACCGGTGAGCCCCAGTCGGTTCGGGATCTGCCCGTATTTCCCAACGGTCGCCCGGACACGCCACTGCGCATAGAGCATCAGCAGCAGCGCCGGCGCGAGGAAGACGAAGTACATCGGATCGAGGTAGAACATCGTTGTCCCTCCTTCCGGTGACCGTCCCACACCCGAGCAGCCGCTGGTCGTCACGACCGCTCGGGTGTGCAACGATCGATATCAAGTATGGCGTGTGTTCCTCGGTATCGTCGAGAGCCGTGGGAGGGGAGGAAGCAGGTGCCGGATGAACTGACGCACGTCGAAACGATCATGCGAACCCTGGTGGAGCGATATGACGGACATTTCCCGCGAGTGGCTGGAGCTTTGCCAATTTATCAGGTCATCGCGTATCACCTGGGCTGGATGGATGAGTCGTTGCGTCCCACCCAGGCGTCGAGTGGTAAGCGCTTTCGTCCTCTCCTCTGCCTCCGTTGTTGTGCTGCTGCCGGAGGCGATCCGTCGCAGGCAGCCTGGATCGCAGCGGCGATCGAACTCCTCCATAACTTCACGTTGATCCATGACGATATTCAGGACCGGAGCGAGACGCGACGGCACCGGCCGACTGTTTGGCGGCTCTGGGGTGAGGCCCAGGCGATCAACGCTGGGGATGCGCTCTTCGCGCTGAGCCAACTGGCTGCGCTGGAAGCGTCCCGCCTTCTCGCGGGTGATCGCAGCAGTGAGCTACTCCAGCGTTTCAACGAGACGACGCTCCGTATCGTCGAGGGCCAGGTACTCGATTTGAGTTTCGAGCGTTCCGACACGGTCGAAACCGCAGCGTACCTCGCGATGATCGAACGAAAAACCGCAGCCCTGGTAGCGTATGCCGCGTGGGCCGGGGCGTTCGCTGCTGGCGTGGCGTCGGAGCGAGCGGAAGGGTTCTCCGAGTTCGGGCGCCAGCTCGGCATCGGTTTCCAGCTGCAGGACGATTATCTCGGCGTCTGGGGCGATCCCGCAGCGACCGGGAAAGCGCGTGGCGACGATCTGCGGCGCCGCAAGAAGAGCTTGCCGGTCGTCATTCTGCTGGAACGCCTGAGCCCAGCCGACCGCAGGCGCTTGTTCACGCTGTGGTCTGCGCACGACGAGGTTTCACCGAACGCAGTCGACGAGATCCTCGACTTACTCGATCGCTACGACGTGCAGGCGAGCGTCCGGGCGCTGGTACGCGCGTACCACGAGGCAGCGGGCGCTCTGCTGAAGCAGCTGGTACCGGATCCGGAGCGTGCGCGACCGCTGCGAGAACTCGTCGAGCGCCTCGTGATTCGAGAAGGTTAACCGGTCGCTCCGGGGAGCAGCGTCGGCTGGGGGCGCCCGGTTTCGCGTTCCAGGATGCGTAAGGCTGCCTCGACGAGGCCGTACGCGCCGGTCACCATCATGTCACCGAACGGGGCCGCTTCGTACCAACCGAGTGGCCGAGCCAGCGATCGGTTGGGGCCGGTGATGGCGACGAAGGGGAACGGTGCCGCGCCAGGGTACTCCGCTGTCAGGACTGCCCCATGGCCACCGAGCGCGACGACCTGCTCGTGTCGCAGCGTCCCTTCTTGCAGCGCGCGTACCAACTCGGCCAGGATGGGTGGGGTTACTCCCCCGGTGTGGTGCTCGAAAAGACCATAGATTCGAGTGCGGCGCAGCGCGACGGCGAACGTATGCATATTGCCGACGTTCACCACGATCGCGCCATCCTCCTGCGCGGCGGCCCACACCCTCGGATCGCAGAGAGCGCCGAGGACTGCGGCTGGCCCGGTGTCCATGAGCACGCAACCAGGTACCTGCTGCTGCACGCTGCGCATGCGCAAGAGGTAGGGCGGCGGAATGCGGTAGGCGAGCATTCGAACGTCGTTCGTGTGGCTGAGCAAGTCCTGCAGGAATCGGTAACGGTACTCGTGAGCGTCCGTTCGCTCGTCGTACCCATGGTCTTGTACGGCGATGGCCCAGATCGGTGGCAACTCGACTTCGAAAGCCCGCAAGGCCGTAGCGAGTGCCGGAACATCGATGTCGCCGAGGTGGACGACCTCGGCACCGAGCGGTGGGAGCTCGGTGAGGACGATCCCGAGTGCCCGAACACGCTCCAGGTCGTTATGCAATGTGCGGGCAGCCTCGGGATGGGCCGATACCGGAAGTCCAGCTTCGAGGTGATCGCGGATCGCCTCGCTGCTGGCCCCACCGCCCATCAGAAAACCCGTCAGATGCAGCGGATTCCCGCGTGCAGTGACGGCACGGATGCGCCTGGCAACCACCTGCGTCTGGGAAGGGAGAACCAGCTTGACGAAATTCTCGGGATTCCGGGTGGATTCGTACAGGACGATGTCCTGCGTCCCGGCACCGACGTCGATAGCGAGGATACGGATCACCTGGTTCATCGCAGCGCACCCGATGCACCTGTCCCGTGGCGTTCGCGAACGTACCGTTGTGGATCATCGCACGGCCGGTGCGTGTCCGCACCGTGCGCCGCGAATTCCAGCAGCACGACTTCTGGTTGCGCGAAGAGGCGAAACGGGAGTTGCGTCTGTCCGATGCCCGAGCTCACGTAGGCGAGCATGCCACGTTCCCAGAACCAGCCGCGCTGGAAGCGGGCGTGCGGTTTCTTCCTGATTCTATCGAGGTACCACGCCGCGTCCAGCGGGTTGAGCCAGCGTGACCAGTTCAAGCGGATCTGTCCCCAGTGCGTGTGCCCGAAAAGCCCGATGTCAGCGCTTCCGACCGACACCGCTTCCAGAACCGAGGGAGAATGGGCGAGCAGGACGCGCGGATGCGGTGTCAACGGTCGAGCGAGCAGGGAGCTATCGTGCAGTCCGGTGTACGGGTCGTCCAGTCCGACCAGTTCCAGCTGGCTCCCGTTCGGAAGATCGATGACGACGCACTCGTTCTGCAACACGCGCACACCGCGTTCCGCGAGAAAGGCAGCGATTCTGCGGGCATTGTGCTCACCTTGGCGGTAGTCGTGGTTGCCGAGAACGGCGAAGACGGGCTGGATGTCGCACAGGCCGTCAAAGACCGCCGTCGGGCTGAAGCGTCCCTGGTCGAAGTAGTCGCCGCCGAGCAGAACGAGGTGGGGACGCCAGGCACGCAGGCGCTCGATCGCTTCGAGCGTATTCCGGGCAGACGGGCCTGGGCCACCGATGTGGAAATCGGTGAGGAAGGCGATCCTCGTACCGGTCAACGCGTCGCACCCGCGCGGCAGGGTCACCTGAACCACGCGTGTGCGGAGACGGTACGGTTCGAGTGTCGCTGCACCGATGAGAGCGAGGCCGGTTGCTGTCAGGCATCCCGCGAGAATCCGCGTCGTACGAGAAGATGGCACTGTCATGTCGATCCTTCGAACATCCGTTCCAGGTATACTTTGCCCGACATCGGGAGTGCGCCCGAAAGCGGGCACGGGTCTCTGGGAGTGTACCAGTGCGGCAGCAGCGACGATCGGTTGGACGTGCGGCGATCACGCACGCGATGGAGGACTATCTCAAGGTCATCTATGCCCTCGAGCGAGAGGATGGGCGGGTGACCACGCAGGCGATCGCCGAGCGCCTCGGTGTCCAGAGCCCCTCGGTGACCAATATGTTGAAACGCTTGGCGGCACTGCACCTGGTCGAGCACCAGCCATACCGCGGTGTTCGGCTGACGGAGCGAGGCAGGGGCATCGCGCTCGAAGTCATCCGTCACCATCGCTTGCTCGAGCTCTTCCTCGCTGAGGTACTCGACTACCCATGGGAAGCAGTCCACGAGGAGGCCGATCGCCTCGAACACGGACTGTCCGAAGAACTCGAGTCCTGGATCGATGCTCGGCTCGGGTATCCGACGGCTGACCCGCATGGTCATCCGATCCCGCGCCTCGACGGATCGTTACCCGAACGACCGTGCATGCGCTTGGACGACGTACGACCCGGTCGTGCCGTCGAGGTGCTCCACGTGGCCGACCACGACCGTGAGCAGCTCCGGTACCTCGCTGAACTTGGCATTCGCCCCGGCACGCGGGTCGAAGTCCTCGAGCGCCTCCCGTTCGAGGGGCCGCTACGGATTCGTATCGGCGAGCGGGAGCACTACGTCGGCCAGTCCCTCTCGAGAGCCGTCTACGTGGCCGCCGAAGAAGAGGACGAGGCTGCAACCGAGACGGAGTGACGGCGAACCGGAGAGCGGAGCCCAGTCTTGCGAGGCTTGTGCGCTGTTGGTATTGTCCGTACGCAGGAGACGGGGTGAAGACGAGGAGTCGAGCGATGCCGCGTTACCGGTGGCGCGAGCCGGAAGCGGTACCTGACTGGGCGCTTTCTCTGGCCGAGCATCCGCTCCTGGCGGCGCTCCTCTACCGGCGCGGCATTCGTGACCGTCGAGCGGCACAGCGCTTTCTGTCCCCTTCACTGAACGATTTGCCCGATCCCTTCGGTTTGCCGGATGTCGGTCGTGCGGTGGATCTGATTGCCCGAACAGAACGGAATGCCGGACGTGTCGTCGTCTTCGGCGATT